>NZ_CAMYIP010000126.1 GCF_947258525.1 uncultured Eudoraea sp. | reverse complement strand
TCAGAATATTTTTCAAAAAACTCCTTATTTGCCAAAATGGATTTAGAAATTTTTTGCCGTAATTCCTCAACGAGCGGGTCTAAATGGTCTTTGTGTGCCTTTAGAAGTTGAATTCTTCTTTCGAGGGATTCCGTAAAAGAAATATCCCCGTCAATGCCAAGATTCGTTATTTCCTGAATCTTATGAATAACATCATCCCTCTCAGGCCTTCCCTGAAGGGTCATTTCCGCCAACACATCGAGGGCTTCTACCCTGGTCAATGTACTATCAAAATCAAATACGTACTTACGTCCCACTTCTGTCATTCTTTATAAAAATTAAGATGCAAAATTATTAAATTAAATCCGTGCGCGGTAGCCTCTCGATTCAAAAATGCAGTTTATGTAAGTATATGCGATTTCCATTGTGGATTGTTCTGCATTAAGTCCGAATCATTTAGAATATTCAAATTTGCCACGAACAAAAGTTTATATGATTTCTTTTCGCACATCAGGAATTAAGTTATCATTAAATAGAAAAATCAGGTATATAGCTGGCAATATATTGGTGAACTAAAGAATTATTTGGAATTACTGTTCAGCTGTTTAATAAAATCTGTCTCTTCTACGGAAAAAGGAGAACCATCGGGCCTTAGAATGTCGTGATGCCAGATTTCAGGTTCCTCGGTGAATGTAGAATCCCAGCTTTTCCAGGGATAAATAGTATTCGTCTTACCAGATACAAATCCCCAGTTGATAGCGGCAATTTTATTTTCTTTAAGAATTGGAAGCACACTTTCAAAGGTATTACCCACTCCTCTAGCGAGATACTCTGTGCAAAATAAGGGCCTATTATACTTTTGAAGTTCAGTAATTTTCTTTTTTACATTATCTATTTCCCCATCATATGCATGAAATGAAATGATATCAGAATTCACAAGCATATAACTATCCAAAGCAGGCAGGCTATCCGGGGTACCCCAATGGTCAATATTTCCCCTCCATATACCAGTAGTCAAAGGCTGACTGGGGTTTACTTCTCTTGCCCATTTCATTACTTTTTTCAAGAGCATTAGTGAATATACATGTTTATTGTCCACTTCCAGTTGCCGTCTTCCAGGCTGACCGGCAACATTATCGGGCTCATTATAGAGATCCCATACTAAAACCCTATCATCATTGGCAAAGTGCCGCACTACTCCTTTGATGTACGATTCTAATTCATCATGTCTGGTACTATCTCCAAGAATTTCAGCACCCGGAGACTGTACCCAGCCCGAATTATGTACATGCGGAACAGGTTGTGGCTGAACTCCCGGTTTGGGAATTGGATGCCACACATCATCAAGTAAAACAAACATGGTCTTTATGTTATATTTTTCAGCCAATCCCAAATAATTTTCAAGCCGATTTAAAAAGCCAATTGAATCTTGTTCCCAGAGCAAATTATGGAGATATACCCGATGAAGATTCATTCCCAAATCTGCTGACCACTTTAATTCCCTGTCAATAGTTTCAGGATCAAAGGTGTCTTTCTGCCAGAATTCAAGTTGATTTATGGAAGAACTTGGATTAAAATTTGCGCCCAAATACCAGGGCTTATCATTATACCAATCCCATGCCTCTTGAGCAGACCACTTTTGGCCTTCTTTAACAACTTCTTGTCTATCCTGCTTTTTTAAATTTTGTTCTCCACATGCCAGAGCAAGAATAAGTATCGTACAAACCCCTAAATATTTCATTGATTTTGGTTTTAATAAGCTAATATTTCTTAAATAAGTTAAATAACTAATATTTTTTGCCTTTTAAAAATTGTACTTAGTGAATCAAAACCACCTTCTAACTCTTATACAATAGTGTTTATATTCTTTACCAAATAAGCTAGCCAGCGATGATTCTTCAGGTTGAATTTGAAAAGTGTTCATATAAGAAACAAAACCGGCAGCTAGAAGAACGTTGAATGCATTGGCTAACCACAGTGCCCAACCTAACAATATGAGCAACAACCCCAAATACATCGGGTTTCGCGAGTATTTATATATGCCATTTGTAACCAAAAAAGTGGCCTTAGAAGGGTTTTTAGGGTTTGTTGTAGTCTTGACCAGGTGAAACTGAATTAATGCCACACAACTTATAACGACTGCTAAGAATAGCAGTGCCTTAATTAGATATGATCTGCCAAAAAAATCAAAATATCCAACCGGTAAAAATTCAGCCAAAAGATACATGAGGCCTCCAAATACCAAAAAAATGATTGTCGGTGGTAGTTTAAGTTTCATAATTGAAAAAATGCAGTAAATAAAAATACTATTTTTAACCTGGTCAACAATTTTTTTATGAACTCATTTGGCATATGGATTTAGTTTTCGCCACACACAATGCAAATAAATTAAAAGAAGTAGGTCTTTTGCTTCCCAAAGACATACGTCTTATCTCCCTGGAAGATCTTGGTTGTATCGAAGAAATACCGGAAACAGGAACAACGCTGGAGGCTAATGCACAATTAAAAGTTGACTACATTACGCAAAACTATGGAATATCGTGTTTTGCAGATGACACAGGACTAATTATAGATGCCTTGAATGGTGCTCCCGGAGTCTATTCTGCCAGATATGCCGGAGAAGAAAAGGATCCTGAAAAAAATATAGAAAAAGTATTATTTGATTTAATGAATATTACATCTAGAACAGCGAGATTTAAAACTGTAATTGCATTAAATCTAAATAGTAAAAAAATTCTATTTGATGGAGTTGTTGAAGGTACAATAGGTACTGAAAAACGGGGCACCAATGGCTTTGGTTATGACCCTATCTTTATCCCAACAGCTTATGACCAAACTTTTGCCCAATTACCTCTGCATATAAAAAATGAAATTAGCCATAGAGGAAAGGCGCTGCAAAAGCTTATCAAATACCTTTCTAAAATTTGAAAATTTTAAGTTTGGCCACCATCTAAATAAATAAGAGTATCTTTGCCGCTTAAATTGACGCCGCTGGTATAGCATGTGTTGCGCTGAGTCTAATAAGTTATAAGGATAATCGCTCTATGCAACATACATATTTGCGATTAGGTAAATTATAACATATTATGACAAAATTTGAAGCATTGGGGCTCAATAGCGCCCTGTTGAATGCTATAACTGATTTAGGATTTGAAACTCCATCCGAGGTTCAGGAAAAATCCATTCCAATTTTATTAGAGGATGAAATAGATTTAGTGGCCCTGGCCCAAACCGGAACAGGTAAAACTGCTGCTTTTGGATTTCCGTTAATTCAAAAAATTGACAGCAACAGCAGAACTACCCAGGGTTTAATATTATCTCCAACCCGAGAACTTTGTTTACAAATTACAAATGAAATGCAATTGTATTCCAAATATGTCAAAGGTTTGAATACAGTAGCTATTTATGGAGGTGCAAGCATTACTGAGCAGGCCCGGCAAATTAAACGAGGTGCTCAAATAGTTGTCGCCACCCCGGGTAGAATGAAGGATATGATTGGCCGGGGAATAATAGACATTTCCAAAATTGACTATTGCATTCTGGATGAAGCAGATGAAATGTTAAACATGGGATTCTACGAAGATATTAAGGACATCCTTTCAAATACTCCTAAAGAGAAATCTACTTGGCTTTTTTCAGCCACCATGCCCAGGGAAGTGGCTACAATTGCCAAGAAATTCATGCATCATCCAACGGAAATAACCGTAGGTGAGAAGAATTCGGGAGTAGACACTGTACAGCACGAATATTATTTAGTGGGTGGACGCGACAGGTACTCAGCATTAAAACGACTTGCTGATGCCAACCCGGGAATATTTTCTGTGGTATTTTGCCGTACCAAACGGGATACCCAAAAAGTTGCAGAAAAGCTAATTGAAGACGGATATAATGCCGGTGCTCTGCATGGAGATTTAAGTCAAAACCAGCGCGATCTGGTAATGAATGCTTTCCGTAAAAAACAAATTCAAATGTTAGTGGCTACGGATGTTGCGGCTCGTGGAATAGACGTGGACGATATAACCCATGTAATTAATTATCAGTTACCGGATGAAATAGAAACCTATACCCATAGAAGTGGTCGTACAGGAAGGGCTGGCAAATCTGGTATTTCTATGGTGATCATAACTCGAAGTGAATTGCGTAAAATTCATGCTATAGAGAAAAAAATAAAGCAGAAATTCATTGCAAAAAAGATACCTACCGGGATTGAGATTTGCGAAATTCAGTTGTACCATTTGGCTAATAAGATCCGTACTACGGAAATAAATGAAGAGGTAAATAATTATTTACCGGCCATTCACGATGTTCTTGACGGTCTTGACAGGGATGAATTAATACAAAAAATTGTTTCTGTAGAATTTACTCGTTTTTATAATTATTATAGTAGAACTAAAGATCTGAATTCAACTGAACCAGATCGCAGGGAAAGAAATAGAGGAGGTTCAAGTGATTTTTCCAGCAACGGATCTGTCCGCTATTTTATAAATGTTGGAGAACGCGACGGGTATGACTGGATGTCCCTAAAGGACTTTTTAAAAGATACATTGCACCTTGGTAAGGATGATTTGTTCAGAGTAGACGTTAAAGATAGTTTTTCTTTTTTCAATACTGAAGCCACTCATAAAGATCAAATATTAGAAACCTTTACCGATTTTAAAGTCAAAGGGCGATTTGTAAACGTTGAAGTTTCCAATAGTCCCGAAGGAGGAGAAAGACGGAGAAGAGACAGAGGATCAAAGGGTAAAAGAGATAGTAGAGACGGGGATAGAAGCCGAAGCAAAAGAAGAGAAGGTAACTTTTCTAAAGGCGGTTCAAGAAGATCTGGATCCAAACAGGGTTCATCATCCGGAAATAGGCGAAGCAAAAAAAGAGATGGTTTCTATTAGTTAATTGTATATTAAAAAATATGCCAGGGCATCTATTTTTATTTTATTCGCATTATCAATTAGCATCATACTGAATGAATAAGTATTTATTGTGTTTGTTTGCGTTATTTGGCTTTGTTGGGTTGTCCCAGGTAGATGAAGAGCAACAAGAAGGAAAGGAATTTGAGGCTATAGTTATTAATGCGCAATCCAGTACTCCTTTAGAAAGTGTGCATGTAATAAACCTTAACAAGGTTGTAGGTACTATTACCAACGCTAAGGGTGAATTTTCTATTAACGCTTCTGTTAACGATACACTTTACTTTTCTTACTTAGGCTTTAAATCTCAGAAAATTCGTGTTACGAATGATATGTTTAAGTTTAAAAACACCAAGATTGCACTTACAGAGCTTGCATATGCACTGGAAGAAGTAGTTGTAAAACCATATGAATTAACAGGATATCTTGAAATTGATGTAAAAAATTTGCCTATTAATACATCTTATCAATATAGTATCTCCGGATTACCCACAAGCTATGAGGCAGGAAGCAAAAATCCAAGTGCGGTAACCAAAGTATTAGGTTCCATTTTGAATCCGGCCGACCTTCTTCGAAATCTATTTGGTAAACGACCTAATCAGATGAAAAAGTTGAGACAAATTAAGGAAGATGAAGACATAAGGGATCTACTTGCTTCTAAATTTGATCGGGAAACACTTACCGAATTATTACAAATTGATGAATTTGATATTAATGACATACTTTCCAATTGCAATTATTCGACCTCCTTTATAAAAACGGCTAATGATTTGCAAATATTGGATGCTATTAGCAGTTGTTATGAAGAATACAAAGTGCTTAACAGAAAAAAATAAAGCAGCGCTTAAGGCTTAATTACCAGCAACATACTTCAGGTAGGAATATCCTTATGAAACCCTTTAAAGGCTTTTGAAATAAATTTTCTTATTCCGCATTCATTTTATAGCTTTAGGCAAAATCTTTGACCATGAAAAAGCTGCTTATTGCAATTGCAGTTTCTGCACTTTTTTTGACCTGCAAGCAGGCAGAAAAAAAACCCCAAATCCCGGATACCAAAGTCCAAGACAGCACACAAATAGCTCAGAAAGAAGTCCCGTTTGTATGGCAGGGCGCGAATATATATTTTTTATTGACAGACAGGTTCAATAACGGTAATCCTGATAATGATTTGAATTTCGAAAGGACAAACGAAACGGCTACCTTAAGAGGTTTTATGGGTGGTGATATTCAGGGTATCACAAATAAAATTGAAGAAGGTTACTTTTCAAAATTAGGAGTGAATGCTATTTGGTTTACACCGGTAGTTGAACAAATCCATGGCGATACAGATGAAGGAACTGGTAATACTTATGCTTACCATGGATATTGGGCAAAGGATTGGACCGCTTTGGATCCCAATTTTGGCACAAAAAAAGATCTTGAAAATCTTGTAAAAACAGCCCATAAAAATAATATAAGGATTCTTCTGGATGTGGTTGTTAACCACACAGGTCCTGTAACCGAAAAAGATCCGGTATGGCCTGAAGATTGGGTAAGGACAGATCCACTTTGTGAGCACACAAATTATGAAACTACGACAAGTTGCACTTTAGTTGCAAACTTACCTGATATTTACACTGAATCTGATGAAGCGGTTGAACTACCAGACGCATTATTGGCCAAATGGAAAGAAGAAGGCAGGCTTAGCAATGAATTAGATGAGCTTCAACTCTTTTTTCAAAGAACCGGATACCCCAGAGCTCCAAGGTTTTACATTATCAAATGGCTAACGGACTATGTAAATGATCTAGGTATTGACGGTTTCCGGGTGGATACGGTAAAGCATGCAGACGAGCACACCTGGTTAGAACTATATGCAGAAGCATCTAAAGCATTTGAAACCTGGAAGAAAAAGCATCCTGAAGAAGTTTTGGATGACACGCCATTTTATATGGTTGGTGAAGCCTATGGGTACGGAATATCTGAAGGTAGAAAATTCGATTTTGGTGATAAGAAGGTCGATTATTTCGAATATGGTTTTGAAAGTCTAATAAACTTTGAACTAAAAAACGACGCTAAAAAGAATTATGAGACCATATTTAAAAAATACAATAGTCTCTTGAATTCCAAATTAAAGAACAAAGGGGTACTTAATTATTTGACGTCGCATGATGATTCTGAACCCTTCGACATAAATAGGGAAAGACCTTATTACACGGCAAATGTACTTTTGTTAACTCCGGGAACTTCACAAATATATTACGGAGATGAATCTGCGAGAGATCTTACTATTGAAAACACGGAGGGCGATGCAACTTTAAGATCATATATGAATTGGCAGGAAATTGATAGCCTGCAAGAAACTAAAAAGGTTCTTGCTCACTGGCAGAAACTGGGAAGTTTTCGTGTCAATCATCCTGCAGTTGGAGCCGGAAGGCATAAGCGCTTAGCTAAAAAACCCTATGTATTCAGCAGAACCTACATTGATGAAAATTTCAAGGATAAAGTAGCGGTAGGACTGGACCTGCCCAAAGGTAAAAAATCGTTATGGGTTAAGGGGTTCTTTGGAGATGGAACCAAGTTATATGACACCTATTCCGAGACTCATGTAGAGGTGAAAAATGGAAAGGTAACCCTGGAAAATGATTATAATATAGCTCTCCTGGAATTAGCGGATTAATTTAAGTTCTTAAATGAAAGCATATTCAACATTTGGAACCGGCAGGATTCATGCTTTAAATTAAGGATTTTTATGAAATTAAACAGGAGAAGTTTTATCATCAAATTCTTTTTTGCTCTGATGGGGTTGTTTTCTTTTGACATTTTATGGTTCGAAAAGTATGTAATTCAGTGGACCACCTATGATCTCTCAAAATCAGAAAACAAAATAAAAATAGTTCAATTAACTGATCTCCATATTAATGAATTAAAATCTTTCCATAAGGCTATTGCCAAAAGAATTAATAAAGAACTGCCAGACTTTATCTGCATTACAGGAGATTCAGTCAACAATAACAAAGGATTACCGGCTTTAAACCAATTCCTGGGGTTTATCAGCAATGATATCCCAAAGGTGGTTATCATGGGCAATAAAGAATATGCGGGAAGAGTGAACTTTAATTCTTTCAGAAATCTCATTGAAAAACATAATGGCCAACTACTTATTAATGAAAGTCTAAAATTCTCAAAGGCTAATAGAGACCTTGTAATAATTGGTGTTGATGATTTTATTGGAGGTAATCCGAATTTCACAAATGCATCAGCAGAATATGATAGTTTGGAGGAAACTATTGTGCTCAATCATTGTCCTGAATACAGTGACGAAATAGCGCTGTTAAATGAAATTGAAAAAGTAAACATTAAACTCATATTATCGGGGCATACTCATGGAGGGCAAATAACGTTTCTTGGAAAAGCATTTTATAAGCCTGGAGGTAGCGGTAGATTCTTAAGGGGATGGTACAAACTCAATGATATCAGAATGTATGTCTCTAAGGGCATTGGAACAAAATATATTCCGATACGCATGGGTTGCAGAGCAGAAGCCTCAATTTTTTATGTATAGATCAGTTTAAGGAATGTAAGGCTATCCTGTTTCCTTCAGTATCCGTTATCAGAGCCATAAAACCATGTCCCCCTCCTATTTCCTTTTTTTTCTGAATGATGGAACCTCCGGCAGCTGTTACTTTGGCCAATTCAACTGCAAGGTCTTTACAGGAAAAATAAAGAAGCGGACCAGCTGTATCACTTGGAGTATACATCTCATGTTTAACCAATGATCCCGGGCTACCAGATTTACCCTGAGCCGACGGAAACCAACCCATAATGAGTCCATCTAAATCATGAACAGAAATTGAAATATCAAAGACTTCCTCGTAAAACTTTCTGGCTCGCCCCATATCTTCTACAGGTATTTCGAACCAGCCCACCATATTGTGTTCCATGATAATAATTTAATGTTCCAATATATCTTTTAAACTTGCTAATCCTTCTTCAAAATCTTTGCCTACAGCCTTATCCATATTCATAAATAGCATCATTATACTCATTGGGAACTTATTTTTACCAGAGAAACCCCAGGTAATTTCTGTCTCGCCCTCACCGGCCTCTTTCACCCTTAAATAAGCGTCAGACTGAGACTTCCAGGGTTTTAGAAAACGTAACGCACTTTCAATGACTTCATTTTCAACGATTCGTTTTATTTCCTGTTCGCCACTACCAACATCCTTATTGCCTTCCCATTTGCTGGTAGCACCTATTTCACCATCGGAACCCACAAATTCCTTCTTCATATTAGGATCTCTCTTACCCCAAGGGCTCCAATTATCCTGATTTTTTAAAGACTTAAGATATTCGAATACCTCCGGAACAGGCTTCTTAACCGTTATTTTTCTGTTTACATCATAGCCTTTTGGCGCAATCATAGCTAAAATGAAAATAAGAACAACTATACCAGCTAGAATATATAAAATCGTATCCATCTGTTTATGAGTTAATTAGTTACTTCTAAATATAGTGAAATTTAGTTTTCTATCCTATATCTTTCAATAATCTTATCAATACTCTTAATAGACTTTTTAGTCCAATCAAGACGTTTTTCCCTAATTTCCCGTTCGCTCAGATGCCATGGTAATGTAGAATTTTTGAGTTGAAGTGTTAAGTTATATAATATAATGGCTGCGGAAACCGAGATATTGAGACTCTCCGAAAATCCCCACATAGGTATTTTCAAATAACTATCAGCCTGCTCCAGAACCTCAGGACTTAGACCTTCTTTTTCTGTTCCAAAGAACAGGGCAACTTTACTTTCTAACTTAAAATCCTCCAGCAAGGTGGCATCATTATTCGGAATGGTAGCAACAATCTTATAGCCATCTTTTCTCAATTTATGTATACAGGATTTAGCTGTAGTATATCTTTCTATATCTACCCATTTTTGAGCTCCCATCGCTATATTTTTGTCGAGACGTTGTCCGAATCGATCTTCTATGATATGCGCTTTCTGAATACCAAAAACATCACAACTCCTAATTACTGCGCTTGCATTATGCATCTGAAAAACATCCTCAATGGCAACCGTAATATAATTTGTGCGCTCACTTAAAACATCATTGAATCGTTGTAGCCGTTCTGGTGTAATATAGGTTTCCAAATAGGAAAGCAGATCAAGATCTATCATAACTCTAATTTAATAAAAATGTATCTTTATAATAGACTTAAAATCATGCAAAAAAGAATTGTTGTACTTACTGGAGCCGGAATGAGTGCAGATAGCGGAATTAAGACTTTCCGCGATGCTGGCGGCCTTTGGGAGGGTCATGATGTAATGGAAGTTGCCTCTCCATATGGTTTTGCGAGAAACCCTTCCTTAGTTTTGGATTTTTACAATCAAAGGAGAAAGCAATTGTTAGAAGTAGCTCCTAATCCCGGGCATAAAATGCTTGTTGAACTAGAGCAGCACTTCAAAGTCACTATTATAACACAGAATATAGATGATTTGCATGAACGGGCCGGAAGTTCTCATGTTCTCCATCTTCATGGCGAATTGTTGAAAGTTCGAAGCACTGGTGATGAAAGATTGATATTGGATTGGAAGAAAGATCTGAAGCTAGGTGAAACTTGCTCAAAAGGATTTCAACTGCGCCCTCATATTGTTTGGTTTGGAGAAGAAGTCCCATTGTTACCAGAGGCCGCACAAATTACTTCAACAGCAGATATTCTAATTATTATTGGGACATCTATGCAGGTATATCCTGCGGCGGGACTGCTGAATTATGCAAGGCCTGAAATACCCATTTATTTTATAGACCCTAAACCAAGCATAAATACTTCAGATTTTGAAAATCTTACAATTATTAATTCTACCGCAGCGAAAGGAGTTCCTATCTTGGTAACGGACCTAGTTCGTAAAGAACTTTAGTACTCCTTGCCCATTCCATTATAGCTTCCCTTTGTTCCCCGGTAAGTCCGGCGTCCGGATGAAACCAAATATATTGTTTGAGTGGCATTTCTCTCGCTTCAATTACCTCGATTATTTCTTCTAAATTGTGTTTCTTTTGCATTTTGTCATAACTATCCCAATCAGATAAATTCAGATCTACCTGGGCATCTTTGATATGATTTGATAACCACCATGAAACGGGTGCAATATTGTTATACCAGGGATATTCGGTGTTGTTACTATGACAGTCATAACAGCTGTTTATGAAAATGATTTTTACATTTTCAGGTGGATTAGTTTCATTTATGAAAGATGCTAAATGATTACCCTGGTTAATGTTTTTTTCCGGTCTGAAAAATTGGATGGCAATAAAAAGAAGTAATAGCAATTTTGCTATTTTTTTCATTACTTTCATTTGGGGGTACTTTTGAAGGACTAAAATACAACATTTTGTGACTAAATCTGATTTATTGAAATCATTAAATTATGTAGACGGCACCCGGGCTAAACGCATTGAAGTTACCCAGGTTATACTTAATAATCCTCATTTAGTTACACCTTTAATGGCCATAGCGTTTGAGGATGACCGGGTTTATTCCTCAAAAGCCTGCTGGATTTTGGAATTTATCGCTAAAAAAGACATTCATCTAATTCTATTATATATTGATGACTTTACCTTAGGAATATCTAAAGTACATTTAAATTCATCCGTAAGACCAATGGCAAAAATTTGTGAAATTCTCATGACGGCTTTTTTCTCCAAATCAAAAAATGAGGTCCAGACTACATTGAAAGAACGTCACCTGGATAGAATAACCACATCCTGTTTTGATTGGTTGATAGGTGAACATAAAGTAGCGGCTAAGGCCTACTCTATGACGTGCCTCTATTTGATGAGTAAAAAAATTGATTGGATTCAGCCAGAATTACAAATGTTATTGGAGCAAAATTACCATTCAGGTAGCGCTGCATATAAAGCCAGAGCCAGACAAATTCTTACATTAATCACTAAGAAATAGTAGAATTAATAAAAAATTACCTAAACAATCGAATTAGCTTAATTTAAAAATCCCAACTATCATACTAATATACTTTTAATCTCTCAAGCATATAAGTATCTTTACATTTTTCAAAAAATAATCAATCTTAAATCATATGTCGTTAAATCAATTAAACGCCATTTCACCGATTGACGGCAGATACAGGTCCAAAGTCCAATCACTTGCAAACTTTTTTTCAGAAGAAGCCCTTATAAAATATAGGGTTATGGTAGAAATTGAATACTTCATAGCGCTCTGCGAATTGGAATTGCCTCAACTCCCGGCATTATCTCAGGAAAAAGTCAATTCCCTCAGAAATATTTTTAATAACTTTAGCTTAGACGATGCTTTGGCCATTAAAGAAATAGAGCAAACTACCAATCATGATGTAAAAGCGGTGGAGTATTTTATTAAGGATAAGTTCAATGCATTGGCGCTGGAAGAATATAAGGAATTTATCCATTTTGGTCTTACTTCTCAGGACATTAACAATACTGCTATACCTTATTCAATAAAAGAAGCTATGAATGAGGCCTATGTGCCTTTATTTATGGAGTTAACAGCTTTGCTAAGGACTTTGGTTAAAAGTTGGGAAAATATCCCAATGCTTGCAAGAACTCATGGCCAACCGGCATCTCCTACACGTTTGGGTAAAGAAATTAATGTCTTTGTGGTAAGACTCGAGGAACAGTTTAACCTCTTAAATGACATTCCAAGTGCAGCTAAATTTGGTGGGGCAACCGGGAATTACAATGCTCATAAAGTAGCTTACCCGGAGGTAGATTGGAGAAATTTTGGTCAAAATTTTATTCAGGACAAATTGGGGTTATCTCATTCTTTCCCAACTACTCAAATAGAGCACTATGACCATATGGCTGCATTATTTGATGCACTTAAACGTATCAATACCATTGTAATTGACTTAAACAGGGATATGTGGACTTACATTTCCATGGATTATTTCAAGCAAAAGATTAAAGAAGGAGAAGTAGGTTCTTCAGCAATGCCACACAAAGTAAATCCTATAGATTTTGAAAATTCCGAAGGTAATTTAGGTATTGCCAATGCAATTTTTGAACATTTATCTTCGAAGTTACCAATATCTCGTTTACAGCGCGATTTAACCGACAGCACTGTGTTGCGAAACGTGGGTGTCCCTTTTGCACATACCTTAATAGCTTTTAAGGCTACACTAAAAGGACTTAGTAAATTATTGCTGAATAAGACAAAAATTGAAAAAGATCTGGAGGATAACTGGGCGGTTGTGGCTGAAGCTTTGCAAACCATCCTCAGGAGAGAGGGATATCCAAATCCGTATGAAGCATTAAAAGGGCTCACACGGACCAATAACCGTATTACGAAGGAATCAATAGCAGAATTTATTGATCAATTAGAGATAAGCCAAGAGCTGAAAACTGAATTAAAAAATATCAGCCCCGGTAATTATACCGGAATTTAAGAAAGGATTCTTTTCTATTTCTAAGACAGTGTTTTTTATACTATTATATCTTCAATAATAGTTTTTACTATCCTTTTTTCAGTATTTGTAAATGAGGGAAAGGTATTTCAATACCGGCTTTATCTAAAGCAATTTTACAGTCTTCAACGGTACTAAAATAAACATCCCAGTAATGCTCTGGTTTAGCGTAAGGCCGTATAGCAAAATTTATGGAACTATCTGCTAATTCAGCCACATTAACTGAAGGTGCGGGTTCCTGCAATACTTTTTCATTAGCAGTAAGAACGCTCATTAAAACCTCCTTAGTCTTTTTTATATCTTCGCCGTAGTCCACTCCAATTTCAACATCTACTCTTATTTTACCCTCAGCCGTGTAATTAACTATATTACCATTGGCCATAGCTCCGTTTGGAACAATTGCCAATTTGTTTTGAGGTGTAATAAGTTTGGTTGTGAAAATCTCAATTTCTTTAACTACTCCCAGAACTCCTTGTGCCTCAATTAAATCACCTATTTTGTAGGGTCTGAAAATCATGATCAAAACGCCCCCGGCGAAGTTAGATAAAGATCCTTGCAATGCGAGTCCCACCGCCAGACCTGCAGCCGCAATTACTGCAGCAAATGTTGTTACATCTACTCCTAATGTAGAGATCACAATTATAATCAATAAGATCTTCAATGCCCATGAAGAAAGATTTAAAAGAAATCTTTGAAGCGATTCCTCGTATTTACTTTTGGACATTGCATTTCTGGAAACCCCAATTATTTTATTTATTACCCAAGATCCAATGATGAAAATCAGTATGGCGCCAATAAGTTTGGGACCGTATGTTATAATAAAGTCAATTCCTTTGTCAATCCAGATTTCTGCGTTTTCCATTATTAATAGATTTTATAGTTTTTAAGAGCGGTAAGATATAAAATAGGCCAGAGAAATTTTAATCTGATAACCCATTTTTTTTAGTTTCAGTTTTACAAAATAAAAGCCCGCGTGGATTAATTCCACGCGGGCCTTGTATATAAAAATAGTTGAGCTATCCCTTTAAAAATTCCCCTATTTCTCCAAGTCCTTCGCCTTTATAATCAGATTTTTGTATGGCATTCATTAATTGTACAATATATGCAGGGTTCATATCCTTTCCTAGGACCCTGATAAGAGCAAAACCTTTGTCATCGCTACTTCCAAAAATAATTACCTCATCTATTGCATCTTCATCACCCACATATTTTATAACTCCCTTTCCGTACTGTGAGTTTAATTTCATAAGTTCAACAAAATCATCATTCTTTAGAATTGCATTTACTTTTGCTTTTTCAACTTCATACTCCGCTCCATTCTCCCCGGTCTTCCTAAAAGCCAATAAATTCAATTTTTTCAATGACTGTAATGCCGTCTGCTGTACTTCAGACAATTCTTCTGCCTGCAGATTGAGAATGCTCGTAGGAACATCGAGTGAAATGAAGTTAGGATTTTCTGAATTGTTGACATAATATTCCTGGAGACTCTGTTTTGATGAACAGGCAGAAAGCGCCAATAAGGCAACTCCCGCGATAACCATTACTATTTTTTTCATTTTATTGATCTTTATGTTTTATCAAAACCGATAGAAGCGGCAATTAAGCGGTTTTGAAAATTTATCTTCACCAATGCTTAATTACCACTTTTTTCGATCTGCTATTACGATTTGTTCTTTTTTTCCGCTTTGTTTAATTCTTGCGGTAAATTCATCTTTTTTGTAAGTGAACCTATTTTAGTAAGATCAATATCTCCGGTCAAAGTAAGAAGAACAGTTTCAATCTTTCTGTCATTAATTTCCACATCTACATTATCGATACCTGTAACAAACATTAACAGTTCGCTTACATGATCTTCGTCTTTGCCATTTTTCACATAGAATTTAACATTTGTGTCTTTATCCTTTACCCTCATTAGTTCTTCTAAGGAAGAAGATTTAAGATACTTGTCTACTGTTGCCTGCATATCAGCAGAAACCGCTTTATCCTCTGTAATGAATACCTTCAGCCCGCTTAGGCTCTTTGCAATATTCATAAAATCCTGAGCTTCCGGATCATCCACATCTACATCCATCTTAACCAAAAGGTTAAACATGTTTTTATTCACTATTACAGAACTTACCTCATCCGAATCCTCAAATTTATCAAAAATAGACTGTGAGAAACCGCTAAGGGGTAAAACTGCCATTGCTACTATTAGAATATACTTTTTCATCATTTAAATTTTAATTGTTGTTGTAAATTTTTTGTTTTGTTTGTTCAAATTCATTTAAATAGGCCACTTTTTCGGTACCACGTTCCAAATTCTGTGCCAACAGGCTTAATGCCTTCTTTGTTTCATTATAGGCATACTCTGCCTCTTTTTGTTCCCGGTAATCATTACCGAAAAATATTCCAAAGACCATAACTGCTACTGCTGCAATAGAAATCCATTTGTAGTATGATACTCTAGGTTTTAATGGAACCTGCTTGGTAAACCGTTCGTCTTTGGCTTTAGAAAAGTAAGTAAACATTGGAGTGTATTGTTCCAGATGCGGTGCAACCGAATCCTTTGAAAAATAATCTCTCAATTGTTCCTCCTCAGCCACCGTGGTAGTTGCCTCGAAGTACTTTTCCAATAATTTTTGAATTTTATCCAATTCCATAACTATGTTTTTGCATTAACTTTTCTCTTACTGTTTTTCTTGCTCTGGAAAGTGCTACTCTTACTGCTGTAGGCTGCATTTCCAGTAAATCTGCAATTTCTTTAAAATCGTATTCTTCAACATCCCGCAATTGCAACACCAATTTTTGCTGTTCAGGCAATTCCTCCATTATTTTCTCCACCCAACTTATACTATCTCTTGCCTCCAGCTGTTTCTGCAATGAGGTACTACCATCTTCGTAATTACTATGAACCAGTTTGAGGTTACTCGATTGTTTCGATTTTAACTTATCAAGACAAAAGTTCTTAGTCATGGTCATCGCAAAGGCCTCAACATTTTTATAATTCGCAATATTGCTATTCTTGGACCACAATTTCATAAGTACCTCCTGAGTGGCATCTTCAGCTTCTTCTGACGAAATGAGTAATCTTTTTGACAATCTGTATAACTTGTCTTTAAAAGGCATTACCACATTTAAAAATTCTGATTGCGTCATTATCGGTTGTTCTGTTGTTGTATAGACCATTCAAGGTGTTTTACATAATCAAGACGAAGTACATCGAATTTTGTTACAAAAAATTTTTTATTTCTGCAGATGTCAGTACTTTGACCCCATAAAACTACTAATTTTTGGTTTTTAAAGGACTGTATGTGAAATAGATGGAAAATAATGTTAAGGAATATTAAATTTGGAATAATTGTTGCTAAAACTAAGTAACTTGCGCAAAAAAAGAATGATGAAGAAGATTTTACTTTTATTTTTAGGTATCTCTGCCCTATTAATTTCTTGTAATAAGGATGATGATATTACCATAAATGGTCCGGGTGGTGCCTCGGTCAATGTTCAGGATTTTATGTGGAAAGCCATGAATATCTGGTATTTTTGGCAGTCAGACGTAGCTGACCTGGCAGATGACCGATTTCCTACCAATGAGGAATACATTGAATTTCTTGCTTCCGAACTAGATCCCGCTGATTTTTTCGACAATAAACTGCGTTTTTCAGAAGATCGGTTTAGCTTTTATAGTGACGATTACAAAACACTGACAGAAAATCTTTCAGGAATTTCACGAAGCAATGGTCTGGAGTTTGGCTTATTTTTATACGGGGAAAACGATACGGATATCTTTGGATATGTTCGTTACATTGTTCCAAATTCTGATGCTTCAACCAAAGACATCTCGCGGGGAGAATTATTTACAGGTGTGGATGGACAAAGTTTGAATGAAAGTAATTACCGCGACCTTTTATTCGGTGAAAATGCTACCTACACCTTAAATATGGCTGATATTGCCGATGGTGTGATTACACCTAACGATAAAAGTGTGGAATTGACCAAACAGGATGGATTAGTTGAAAATCCTGTTTTTATAGTAAAATCCTTCGATATCAATAATCAAAAAATAGGGTACTTAATGTATAATGGTTTCACAAATGAGTTTGATGAAACTTTGAACGATGCATTCGGTCAATTATTAGCCGATGGCGTAACTGATCTGGTACTGGACTTTCGTTATAATCCCGGTGGATCTGTAAATTCATCACGCTTACTATCCAGTATGGTTTTCAGTACAAATACAAATAATTTGTACATAAGGCAGCGCTGGAATGAAAAACTACAGGAAGCTTTTAGTGAAGAACAGCTGGCTGACTATTTTGCGGACAAGACCGGGGCGGGAACCGCAATAAACACATTAAACTTAAACAGGGTCTATATATTAACAACGGGCAGCTCTGCATCTGCGAGTGAATTGGTAATTAATGGATTAGATCCATATATTGAGGTTATTAAAATAGGGACAACGACCAGGGGTAAGAATGAATTTTCACTTACTATGGTAGACGATCCGAACAGAGACGGGGCTCCATTTATATATACCCCTTCCAGAGAAGATAGAATTAACCCGGACAATAATTGGGCAATTCAACCTTTGGTAGGAAGGAATGAAAATTCCGTGGGCTTCTCGGATTATACAGCAGGTTTTGACCCGGATATTGAATTAAGAGAGGATTTGGAAAACCTGGGAGTTTTAGGAGATGAAAATGAACCATTGCTTGCCAGGGCCATTCAAGAAATTACAGGTATTTCTGGGAAAAGGGATTTTACTGTAAAAACACCTGTTAAACTATATACAAGTTCTAAAATGTTTGCCCCAATGAAAGATAATATGGTATTGGACAAACCAATTCATCTTAATCTTGATTTGAAATAACATTAGCTTAAAGTTTTAAATTAAGTCCCAATCGAAGGTTCCGCCCTCTTGTTGTAAATCCTATTACCTCTGTAAAGTTCGTATTAAACACATTCTCTAAGTTTAGAAAGAATTTGAGTTTGTTTGTCATTACTTCATGTGACAGGTAAATACCAAAGGTTGAAAAAGGATCGAGGACCTCATCATCAGAAGTGTTAAAATCTGTATCCAGACGCTTTCCTATAAAAGAATAGGTAAGTGATAAAAAGGATTTGGCTGAAATGTTATAACCCACAGTTGCGTCTACACGATGTTTAGGAATTCTGATGGCATTATCTCCTTTTCTTTCGGTAAAAGTATAATTGGCAGTAATATTCATATGTTCAAGTGGCACCCAGTTTAACTGGGCTTCCAAACCTTGCACATTAATTGTATTTAGGGCGTTAAAATATTGAAAAAGCGCATTGTCAAAGAACACAAAATTTTCTTCTTTCCTATTAAAATACAAAGCACTAACCCTCAATGAACTATTTGCTTTATACTCCAGACCTCCTTCTGCTGTTCGGTTAGTCTCCGGTTCCAAAAGTGGGTTAGCTCCAAACATTCCAAATAACTGGCTTAAGGAAGGTGTGATGTAGGAGGTGGCATAGGTACTCATAAATTTTAAATAGCCGTCGTCTAAAGCAATTGAGTAAGACGGATTTAAATTGTATACGATTTGTGTACCATATTCAGAATGGATGTTAAGCCGCATTCCGGCATTAATATTCAATCCAAATGGTGAAACATAAACCAGGTTTGCATAAGGATCTATCAACGAAAATTCCTGAATTCCATTGACATCAGCTCTGTCAAGATTATAATTTGCTCCTAAAATGGCGTATATGCTTTCATCAAAAGTATATCTGTTAAACAGGTCAATCACATAATTATTTCCTTCAAACATAGAAGGAAAAGCACTCCTATTATCGGACTTATAATTCGTAAATGAACCGTTTAAGTTTAAATCTCCTTTTTTATATTTCCATTTTGAAGATAGCCACAACCTCTTTTGTTCTGTTAGAAAGGTATAGGGAGCGTCAACAAAACCAAAAGATTCGTCGTAAGCACTATTCAAATTCGTTTTATTGGCATAAACAGTTAGACTGATTTTGTTTTTAAATGAATACCCCAGCTTTAGATCAATATTGTATCTCGAAAAAGGGTCTTCTTCGTTAGCTTCGGTTATAATTGATGATAATCCATTTGTATATGCATTTGAAAAACCCAGAGAATATGTAAAATTGCCAAGAGATCCGCTAACCGCGGCCGAATTACTAAACTCTGCAATATTGTAATTCTGATCAGATGAAGATTGGTTTGTCCCAATACTTGATTGAAAATCTCCACTTATTTTTTTATCCGAAGCTTCTTTGGTCTTTATGTTTATTACGGCCGTAGCTGCACTCATACCATATAGGGTACTCGCAGCTCCTTTAATTATTTCAATAGATTCTATACCGGATGTAGCCAGTAATCTAAGATCATATTCCTGGGAAAAAGAAGAAGGATCTGAAGCTCTGATACCATCTATTAGGATTAATACCTGTCTGCCTCTGCCACCTCGGGAAAAAACACCCAAAATCTCACCTTGCCTGCTGCGGCTCCCATTTATTTCAATCCCACTTTTGCTGTTTATAATCTCAGCTACGGTCTTTCCCTGGTTATTTTCCAGTTCTTCTGAGCTGATTTTAATAACCGTTTTCCCGGAATTCTCTCTTTTAATTGGAAATCTTGAATCACTGACAACAACCTCGTCCAATTCCTGCAATTCCATGGAATCGATTTGTATCTGGGAAGAAACCGTTGTAATTAATAAACAAAAAACGCAAAAAATAGCGTGTTTTTTTACCATTATACCTTAATAGTTCTACGGGAAAATTGTACAGATGTCTTTCCTATACGTTAACTTTTATCCCGAAAGTTTAACATTATTTGTTGAATAGGGCAGGTCTCCTGACTTGCGTCTTGCAACCAACCTTCCCGTGAATGTCCAATAAAATGAACGCATACAGTGGTATTGAAGTGATTACAAGCATTCCTGTTAAAAGGAACTAAGCTTACAGTTGCGGGAACAGTTCCGGATTCTAACCGGATTCCCTTTTAATTTCAATTCTAACAAAAGATTTGAAAACCAAATTCTGGACTAAAGTAGCATTATTTCTTTAGTCGGGGTTGTTTTTCCTTCCTAGTTTTAGGATAAGCCAGAGAATTCCTATTACGAAGTGAAGTATAATAATTCCTCCTATGACATAGATGATAATGTTTGAATCTCTTCCCATATGGGAATTTTTAACAAATTTAGATTATAAGCAATTTTGGAAATGTGACTTTTGTTACCTTGCGGAAGAGTTTATGGATTCATACGCAATAAAATATATCGGCTTACTTTATCTGCTTCTGGCCTTTGTTTCATGTAAAAAGAAAAATGAGAATTCTTTACCTGAAACCATAAAAAAGAATTTTGTGACCATCAATTATGCAAAAGGATTCTCCATTGAGAAGCCTGCTTCGGGAATTACAATAATAAAGGTATATTCTCCCTGGCCCGATGCAGATGAAGCCTTTACTTATGCTTTAGTTCCTAAAGAACTTAAAACACAACCACAACTCAACGAAAAGGATTTTGATGCAATTATTAATGTTCCTGTAGAACGCATTATCGCCACCTCAACAACTCATATCCCGGCCTTGGAAAATCTGGGCGTTATAGACAAACTTATTGGTTTTCCTGAAACAAGGTATATTTCTTCAGAAGCTACCAGGAAAAAAATAGATAAAGGAAAAATTACAGATTTGGGCAATAACGAGTCTATTAATACAGAAATGGTCATAAACCTAAATCCCGATTTGGTAATGGGTTTCAGTATAAATAATCAGAACAGGGCCTATGAAACACTTCAGCGTTCAAATATTCCAATTGTTTACAATGGAGACTGGACAGAAGAAACACCCCTGGGCAAGGCGGAGTGGATTAAATTCTTTGCTCCTTTCTTTGGTTTTGAAGAAAAGGCTGAAAATCTGTTTAAGGTTACAGAAGAAAATTATTTAACTGCAAAGGCTCTCGCAAAGAAAGCGACCAACAAACCTACAGTGCTTAGCGGGGCTCTTTATAAAGATGTCTGGTATCTCCCGGGAGGGAAAAGTTGGGCGGCCAGCTTCATCAATGATGCCAATGCAGATTATTTATGGAGTGATACAAATGCAACAGGAAGCCTTTCACTAAGTGTAGAAAGTGTTCTCGCAAAAGCAGTTGATGCATCTTTCTGGATATCTCCTTCGCAATTTATTTCCTATAATGAACTCGATAAGGCAAGCAGGCATTATAACCGGTTCAAAGCCTATAAAGAGAAAAAAATTTACACCTTTGCGAATACGAAGGGAGAAACCGGTGGGATGTTATTTTATGAATTGGGCCCTGCCAGGCCTGATTTGATCTTAAAAGATCTTATTTACATTTTTCATCCCGAATTACTACCGGAACATGAGCTTTTCTTCTTTAAACCTTTACTACAGTGAAAAGATCAAATACATACCTGTTTCCCTTTCTGTTGTTATTTGTGGTTTTACTTTTTTGTTTTGTGCTTAACCTTAGCCTTGGATCTGTAGGCATTCCTTTTAAAGATACTCTGACAAGCATTCTAGGTGGACAGATTGAAAACGAATCATGGCAGTACATTATATGGAATTACAGGATTCCAAAGGCCTTTACTGCTATTTTGGTAGGTAGTGGACTATCCCTTAGTGGTTTGTTAATGCAGACTCTTTTCAGGAATCCGCTGGCCGGGCCCTTTGTTTTGGGAATAAGTTCAGGCGCGAGTTTGGGAGCAGCACTCTTAATCATGGGATCTACACTTTTTTCTCAGTGGTTTATTTTTGAAGTCATCAATGATGTTTCCCTTGCTATTGCTTCGAGTATAGGAAGTTTTTTAGTTCTATTGGCTGTAATTGGCGTAGCGACAAGAGTTAAAGATACCATGGCTTTGCTCATTATTGGATTGATGTTTGGCAGTATTACAGCCGCCCTGGTGAGTGTCCTATCCTATTTTACAGATGCTGATAAATTGCAACAATATATCTTTTGGGCATTTGGCAGTGTGGGGAATTTATCAGGATTTCAACTGGCTCTGTTATCAGTATTTATCCTTATTGGCATTCTCTTGAGTATTATTTCCGTGAAATCACTTAATGCCTTGCTTCTTGGAGAAAATTATGCGCGAAGTCTTGGTGTTCATTTGAAAAAAACCCGTTTCATAATAATTATAGCGACAGGATTACTCGCCGGGGCAGTAACGGCATTTGCCGGCCCCATTGCATTTATTGGACTGGCTGTGCCACACTTAACCCGGCAAATTTTCAATACAACCGATCATAAAATCTTAGTACCTGCCGTACTTGTATACGGGGCAATACTTCTGTTACTTTGTGATTTAATTGCTCAGTTACCTTCTTCATCCTATGTATTGCCATTAAACGCTATAACTTCGGTGGTAGGAGCACCAGTGGTTATATGGTTATTGGTAAGAAAGAAAAAAATGATATTTTAATCAATAAAAACTTCTAAACAATTTCAGCAAAAAACGAACATATTATCATTGAAGCTAAAAAGTTGTCTATTGGATATGCTTCTCGCAAAAAGAAGACTTTTATAGCTAACCATATTAGTTTTGGACTGAAAAAAGGCGAGCTTGGTGCAATTGTTGGCATAAACGGAATTGGCAAATCAACACTGTTGCGAACTTTGGGACGTGTACAGCCTAAATTATCAGGTTCAATCTTGATAAACAATGAACCTATCGAATCCTTAAAGTCAGATGAGTTGGCAACCCTTGTAAGTGTTGTGCTAACAGAACCGATTGCATCAAAAAATCTGACCGTATTACAACTTGTTAGCTTAGGAAGACATCCCTATACCAACTGGATCGGGACTTTATCAGCCGATGATCAATCTAAAATCCTAAAAGCCATCAATATGTTGGAATTAGAGCATTTACAACATAATAAATGTTATGAACTCAGTGATGGGCAACTTCAAAAGGTCATGATAGCCAGGGCATTAGCTCAGGATACCGAAATTATTCTTCTGGATGAGCCCACCACACATCTGGATCTCTACCATAAAGTGCACATATTAAAACTATTACAAAGAATTGCTCACGACACTAAAAAAGTGGTTCTTTACACTACCCACGAAATAGACCTGGCTATCCAGTTATGTGATAAAATATTTGTGATGAATAGGGAGAATAATAATTTTGGCGCTCCCTGTGAACTTATTGAAAGTAAAAGTTTTGAGGATTTATTCCCAAAAGATACCATTACCTTTAACCCCGAATCGGGTTCATTTAAGATTAATAAGTAAGCTTAGTCATCGCTGAATTTAATGTTAATCAATTATCTTTACTTTCCAGAATCAGAATTATATGGAAGCCTATTTGGTTTATAGTATACTTGCCTTAGTTTTTTTGGTAGCCGGTTATTTTTTAGGTAACTACATCCAAAATCTTAAGACAAAATCGAGTCAGAGCACCCTTCTGGAACGTGAACAACAACTCCGTAACAACCTTACAGAAATGGAGAAAAGGTTGGCATTGGGCATTGATGAGACCCGTGAATTGCGTTCTCAAAAGGAGCGTTTAGGGATTCAGATAAGCAGGTATGAAGCCGAAATGGAAAATTTGCAACAAAAAAATACAGAACAGAAGGCAGAGGTAGATAAACTTCAGGAAAAATTTACCAAAGAATTTGAAAATTTGGCCAATAAAATACTGGATGTAAAATCTGAGAAATTTACAAAGCAGAATAAAGAAAACATAGAGAACATCCTCAATCCTTTAAAGGAAAAGATCAAAACATTTGAAGACAAAGTTGAAAAAAGTCAAAAAGAAAATATTAGCATCCACTCTTCTCTCAAAGAGCAATTATTAAATCTGCAAAGTCAAAATCTAAAGATTACACAGGAAGCAGAAAATCTTACAAAGGCTTTAAAGGGAGACAGTAAAATGCAGGGAAATTGGGGAGAATTAGTGTTGGAGAGGGTCCTGGAAAAATCCGGTCTTGAAAAAGAACGCGAATATTCTGTTCAGCAAAGTTTTACCAGGGAGGATGGCAGCAAGGTATTGCCAGATGTAATAATTAATCTCCCAGATGGTAAAAAAATGATCGTTGATGCAAAAGTGTCGCTTACGGCCTATGAACGATACATAAATGCTGAAGAAGAATTGCGGGAAAAATATTTAAAAGAACATATAGGTTCTATAAAGACCCATGTGGATCAGCTATCCTCAAAAAAATATGAAGATCTATATGAAATGGAAAGCCCGGATTTTGTTCTTATGTTTATTCCTATTGAACCCGCTTTTGCAATTGCAATAAACTATGACAATTCCATCTACAATAAGGCCTTTGAACAAAACATTGTCATTGTTACGCCATCCACCTTATTAGCAACACTTCGCACTATTGATAGCATGTGGAACAATGAAAAGCAACAAAGAAATGCCATTGAAATTGCCAGACAGGCGGGAGCTTTATATGATAAATTTGAAGGATTTATAACAGATTTGACTAAGGTGGGCAAAAAAATGGATGAGGCTAAGACAGAATACAAAGGCGCTATGAATAAATTGGTAGAAGGCCGCGGAAATATTATAACCAGCATTGAAAAACTGAAAAAAATGGGTGCTAAAGCCAAAAAATCCCTGCCAGACAAATATCTTGAACGAGCACAGCAAGATGATTTTGATGAAAAACTAAATTAGTACGAATGAAAAAAGCATTGTTTATTGGAGTTACCATTATCATTTTAGCTTTTGCCTCATACTTTGCTTTCGTTTATTATGTGCCCTATAGCGAAGGGGTCCGATCCGGGGAGTTAATAAAAATAAGTCATAAAGGCGTGGTTTTTAAAACATGGGAAGGAGAATTAAGCCAGGGTATCTCCGGTGCACAAATATTTCAGTTTTCCGTTTCCAGCAAAAAGAAAGAGGTTATTGAAAAGCTGAAAGAATATCAGGGAGCCTATGTTAAACTGAATTACGAGGAACGATATTCTACATTCTCCTGGTGGGGCGATACAAAATATTTTATTACAGAGGTAAAACTTGAAAAATCTCCTCATTTTAATAACTAACTCACAGATTCAAAAGAGTTTCTCAAAACAGCTGAATATTAAATTCAGCTTTATTCAATTAATTTTCCCGCCTCTGAATCTAAAAACCAGTTTAACCTGCCAGTTTTGGGCGCAACAAGTGCGGCAGGGTATGAATTGTAGTTTCCTTTCTTCTCAATTATCTCCAATACTTTTTGAGCCTTATTTTGACCAGTTACCAAGAAGGCCACTTCTTTGGCATTATTTATAATATTTCCGGTAAGAGATACTCGTTTCTGACCCGTTTCCGGATGTTCTGCAACTTCACAATACGATTGAGAGTTCCATAAGCTAATCTGATTTGGAAAAATAGAAGCAGTATGTCCATCATCACCAATACCCAGTATTACGAGATCAAATTGTGGTTGCATATTATAAACAGGCAGCTTGGCTTCTAAAAGGTCTGCATATCGTGCCGCTTCTTCCTCCGGTTTGTTCTCACCTTTAATGCGGTGTATATTTCCCAAGGGTAGTTCTACTTTAGAAAATAGATATTCATTGGCCATTTTGTAGTTGCTCTCTGCATCATCAGCAGGGACACAACGTTCATCACCCCAATAGAATTGAACTTTTGACCAATCTATCTTATTTTTAAAATGTTCTGCCAATTCCTTAAAAACTTCTTTTGGAGTGCTTCCACCAGACAAGGCAACATGTAAAATATTATTTTTAGCTACAAGCTTAGCAAGGTATTCTGAAAATGATTTGGCCGTTTGTTTTTTAGATTCCGATATATTGATTTTCATATCCTTGGCTTAATATATTACGCAGAAACCAGGATCATCTGCCAGGTGTTCCCCGGGGTTTCTCCAACTATAAAGACCGTCAAAAAGTTCGTCGGCATTTTGAGGCCCCCAGAGACCGGATGAATAGCCATAGGTTTTCACATCTTTTCCGTTCTTCCAGTATTCCAAAATTGGATCTACAAACTCCCAGGCTGCTTCTACTTCATCTGCCCTTGCATATAAAGTTGGGTCTCCCTGCATAGCATCTAACAAAAGTCGCTCATAGGCATTCATGACGTTTTTCTCGGACAAGCCTGAATAGTAAAATTCTAGATTTGCTCGCTCTACCTTAAAACCCTGCCCGGGAACTTTAACCCCGAATTTTATTAATATTCCTTCATCAGGTTGTATTCTAATAATTAACTTATTGTCTTTGTCAATAATTCCTGATTCACTAAAAATATGATGATGTGGAGATTTAAAATGTATCACTACTTCGGTAACCTTTGTTGGCATTCGCTTGGCCGTACGGACATAAAAAGGTACATCTTTCCATCGCCAGTTGTCGATGTAGAACTTAATAGCTGCATAAGTTTCCGTTGTAGATTCGGGGTCTACCCCTTCTTCTTCCCTGTAACCAGGAACTTGTTCACCCATAAAATCCGAAGCCAAATATTGTCCTCTAATAGTATTTTTAAATAGGGTTCCCTCATCTCTCATAATCCTCAGAGACTTCAGGGCTTTTACTTTCTCATTCCGAATTTCTTCTGCTTTGTCATCAATAGGGGGTTCCATTACTACCAGGGAGATAATTTGCAAAAGGTGATTCTGAAACATATCACGTAGTGCACCAGATTTATCATAGTAGCCACCTCTTTTCTCTACCCCCACAGTCTCTGCATTAGTAATCTCAACATGATGGATATAATTTCTATTCCACAAGGGCTCAAAGATGCTGTTTGCAAATCTGGTTATCAAAAGGTTTTGAACGGTTTCTTTACCCAGGTAGTGATCTATCCTGTAAATTTGAGGCTCACTGTAATATTTTTGTAATCCGGTATTTAATTTTTTGGCGGTTTCGTAGCTATAACCAAATGGTTTTTCCACAATCAGTCTCTTCCAGCCTTGTGACTCATCTGCCAATTCCTGAGCAGCCAGATTCATCGCAATAGTTTCATAAATATTCGGTGGAGTCGATAAATAAAACATGTAATTATTCTCCGTACCATGCTCTTCGTTTAGCATGGTGATCCGCTCCTTTAATCCGATGTATTCTGAACTGTAATCATTTCCAATTTCAGTATAAAAGATCCTATTGGCAAAAGCTTTTACATAGGCTTCATCATGACTATTAAGCTTCTCCTTTAGATATTTGCTATTGGCAACCACCTTATCTCTAAACTCCTGATCGCTTAAAGCACTTCTGCTAGTACCTAAAACGACAAAGTTCTTAGGTAAATAATTGCCTTTATAAAGGTCGAACAAGGCGGGGATTAGCTTTCTTGAAGTTAGATCACCTGAAGCGCCGAAAATTATCAGCATTTGATTTTCAACTATAGTCATAGTCAGATTAGTCAATTTTTTAATAAATTATACCCTAGGAGAAAATTTCAATTTATCTTATATAAGAATTTTAAATTATATTTAATTCTCGCCTTTGGCTAAGATAAAATTTATTTACTTCATTAATTGAAGAAATTTGTGCTGTCAACCTTAAGTCGAAACAAACTATAAATTCATTCTTATGCAAAATAATGCCTACGATTTCGGACTGGTTGGCCTTGGTGTAATGGGTCGCAATTTTATCTTAAATGTTGCAGACCACAATTATAAAGCCTTTGGATATGATCTTGATCCTGAAAAAGTAAGTGCTCTGATAAATGAGGGCGGAGATGTGGCAAGAGTAAATGCATCTGGAGATATTAGCACTTTTGTAAATGCCCTGACCTTACCCCGTAAAATTATGTTGCTGGTACCGGCTGGGAAGATCGTAGACAATGTAATTGAAAGCTTGTTGCCCTATTTATCTGCTGATGATATTATAATTGACGGGGGCAATTCATTTTTCACCGATACGGACCGCAGAGAAGCCTATTTACAATCCAAAGGGATTAACTTTTTTGGTGCCGGTGTTTCGGGTGGCGCGGAAGGTGCTAGAAATGGCCCCAGCATTATGCCAGGAGGTTCCAGCAAGGCTTATAAAGAAGTACAACCGATTTTTGAAGCAGTAGCTGCCAAATTTAATGATGAGCCCTGTGTGGCTTATATGGGGCCAAAATCTGCCGGCAACTATGTTAAAATGGTGCACAATGGCATAGAGTATGGTTTGATGCAATTAACCGCAGAATTCTATGATCTGTTACAAAAGGGGGGGCAACTGAACAATGCGGAATTGCATAAGGTATATTCCGAATGGAATAAAGGACGGTTACAATCCTTTTTGGTGGAAATAAGTGCACAAATATTTGAGAAAGAAGATCCTTTTGGACAAGGCATGTTGGTAGATAAAATTTTGGACAAGGCCAAGCAAAAAGGTACAGGTAAATGGACTTCGCAAAATGCCATGGATATTGGAATTCCGATCCCAACTATAGATATTGCAGTTAGCATGCGTGAGATTTCCGCTCTTAAAACGGAAAGGATGCTGGCAGCAAAAAAGTATGACCAGGGTTCAATTGACTTACCAGAAAAGCAAAAACTTATTACAAATGCTGAAAAAGCCCTGTACTTTGCCTTTATTATAACGTATGCGCAAGGAATGCATCAATTAAAGGCAGCTTCTGATGAATATGGATATGAGCTCAGCTTAGCAGAAATAGCAAAAATATGGAGAGCCGGCTGTATTATAAGGGCAGCACTTTTAGAAGATATTGCCAATGCTTTTGAGGAGGACAAGGAATTAACCAATCTACTTTTATCACCTGCTTTTGAAGAAAAGATAAGGGATACTGTGGCTGCCGCCAGGGAGTTAGTGGCGTTTGCAGCAAATAACGGGATTCCCATGCCGGGGCTATTTAATTCCCTTAGTTATTTTGATGCATATACTTCGGCCAGATTACCTTTAAATCTTATTCAGGCTCAGCGAGATTATTTCGGTTCACACACCTATGAAAGAATAGACAAAGAGGGAATCTTCCATACTGACTGGAGCTGATTTTGCAAAAGCATATTTGTGTTCATGAAAACCAGAGATCAAATTTAGACATGAAATGAAAGCTCAACGAACAAAATCCCTTTGTCTTTGTCTATTCCTACTAATGGTCACAGCCGCAGTAGCGCAAACCAAACCTTTATTCATTCAGGATATTAACGGCTTGAATGCAGTGAAACAAGGCGATATCTGGTTATCACATGAGCACATATTGGTTGATTTTATTGGTGCAGACAGTATTAATCCTGACTCCTGGAAAAAGTCCGAAGTTGTAGAGCAGGTACTTCCTTTTCTATTAGAACTTCAGGATTTTGATGTGAAATACTTTGTAGATGCTACCCCTCAATTCCTTGGCCGCGATGTACTCCTATTAAGGGAACTTGCCGACAAAACAGGTTTAAAAATAATTACGAATACCGGGCTTTATGGAGCTCGGAATAATAAGTTTATACCGGCCTATGCCTGGAAAAATACAGCCGAAGAGTTGGCAGAGCAATGGGTAGAGGAATTCAAAAATGGAATTGACGGCACCACCATAAAACCCGGTTTTATTAAAATAAGCGTAGACAATACGGATTCCCTAAGTCCCATGCATAGAAAGCTGGTAAAAGCCGCAGCCCTATGTCACCTAAAAAGTGGTCTAACAATTGCCTCACATACGGGAAAGTCTCTTGCACTTTGGCCACAATTGGAGATTCTTTCAGAACAAGGTGTATCATCTACCGCATTTATTTGGGTACATGCCCAAGCAGAGGAACAGGAAACAAATTTTGAAAAAGCAGCTAAAGCAGGTTGTTGGATAAGCCTTGATGGTTTAGGTTGGGAAATAGACCAACATGTCGAAAAACTGGTATATGCGAAAAGAAACGGTTTTTTAGATCAAATTCTTATATCACACGATGCCGGTTGGTATGACCCTCAAAAAAATGAACAAAAAATTAAACCCTATACTCCTATCTTCAAAACCTTGCTTCCAATACTCAGGTCAAAAGGATTTTCTGAGGATGATATAAATCTTTTAATCTCAGTTAATCCTTCTAAAGCCTACGGCATTCAAAAAAGGAGGATAAAATCTTCCGGGGAAAAGCCTTAGATGTAGATTTCTTTCCGATTTAAAAATATAACTGTTTCATCCTATTTGCTCAGATACATCTTACGCTTGGAATACAGCTCGTAGAACTCATCATCTTTCAGACTGTCTATAAACAAGATACTTTCACCTGTGCTTTTCATTTCAGGTCCCAGGTTTTTATTCACATTCGGAAATTTATTAAATGAAAAAACAGGTTGCTTGATGGCAAAGCCTTCTAGCTTTGGATCAAATTTAAAATCACTTACCTTCTTTTCTCCTAACATAACCTTCGTAGCATAATTCACATAAGGTTCTCCATAAGCCTTTGCTATGAAAGGAACTGTTCGGGAAGCTCTTGGATTTGCTTCAATGATATAGACCATATCATCCTTAATAGCAAACTGAATGTTGATTAAGCCAACAGTATTCAAGGCAAGGGCAATTTTTTTGGTATGATCCTTAATTTGTTGCATTACAAACTCGCCTAAGTTAAACGGAGGCAGGGTAGCATTAGAATCACCGGAATGAATCCCACAGGGTTCTATATGTTCCATAATTCCAATAATATACACTTCCTTTCCGTCACAAATTGCATCTGCTTCGGCTTCTATAGCACCATCTAAATAATGATCGAGTA
>NZ_CAMYIP010000125.1 GCF_947258525.1 uncultured Eudoraea sp. | reverse complement strand
CAGCTCGTTGAGGAATTACGGCAAAAAATTTCTAAATCCATTTTGGCAAATAAGGAGTTTTTTGAAAAATATTCTGATGACATTTATGTTATTTCCTGTGGATTTAAAGAATTTATAGATCCCATAGTTGCCGAGTATAACATTCCTTCTGATAGGGTATATGCCAATACCTTCGAATTTGATGTGGATGGAAATATTGTAGGATTCGATGAAAAAAATGTACTTGCAACGCATAATGGCAAAATAGAATGTCTTAAACAGCTCGATCTTGATGGTGAAGTCCAGGTCATTGGCGATGGGTATAGTGATTATGTTATGCGAGAAGCTGGCATAGCCCACAAATTTTTTGCCTATACAGAAAATGTCCATCGGGAAAAAGCCGCTGACAATGCAGATCATGTTGCACCCAATTTGGATGAATTTTTATTTGTAAACGACCTGCCCAGAAGCCTTTCTTATCCAAAAAATAGAATTAAGATTCTATTGCTGGAAAATGTACATCCTGTTGCATTTGACAATCTTTCGGAAGATGGTTTTTCCGTGGAACTTATAGAAGAAAGTTTATCCGAAGATGAGCTTATTAAAAAAATCAAAGGAGTACATGTCCTGGGAATCCGTTCTAAAACCGGGCTTACTCCTAAAGTACTTGATGCAGCCGATAAACTGCTGGTGGTTGGCGCTTTTTGTATTGGGACGAAACAGATAGACCTGGATTATTGCAAGAAGAAAGGGGTTGTGGTTTTTAATGCACCATACAGCAATACGAGGTCTGTTGTGGAATTGGCTATTGGCCAAATTATTATGTTGTTCCGTAATGTTTTTACTAGGAGTACTGAACTACACAATGGAATATGGAATAAAACGGCAGTTAATTCAAAAGAAGTCCGGGGTAAAAATCTGGGTATTGTAGGTTATGGTAATATAGGCAAGCAACTGTCTGTACTGGCAGAGGCTATAGGGATGAGAGTTTATTACTATGATATAGAGGACAGATTAGCTTTGGGTAATGCAATAAAATGTGATACTCTTGAAGATTTATTGAATGTATCTGACGTGGTGTCTTTGCACCTGGATGACAACAAAGCCAATCATAATTTTATTGGTGAGCGTGAAATTAACCAAATGCGTGATGGTGCAATGCTTTTGAATCTTTCAAGAGGTTTTGTAGTGGAAATACCGGCCCTGGTAGAAGCCCTAAAAAGGGGTAAGCTAAGTGGTGCGTCGATAGATGTATTTCCCCATGAACCGAAGTCTAATGGACCATTTGCCTCGGCGCTGCAGGGAATTCCCAATGTTATTCTAACTCCCCATATCGGAGGAAGTACCGAGGAAGCACAAAGAGATATTGCAGATTTTGTACCTAATAAAATCATGTATTATATCAACTCCGGTAATACTGTAGATGCGGTCAACTTTCCGAATATTCGTCTGCCTAAACAGAATAAAGCTCATAGGTTCTTGCACATTCACAGAAATGTTCCGGGTATTATGGCTAAAATTAATGAGGTTCTGGCTACTTATGAGATGAATATTTCTGGACAATACCTGTCAACTGATAGTGATGTAGGTTATGTAATTACAGATCTCGACAGGGATTATAATAAAGAAGTAATTAAAGCGCTGAAGAAAGTAGAAAATACAATTAAATTCAGAGTTCTGTATTAAACTGCTTTTTTGAATAATAATTCATTTGTCTGCAATAAATATTTATTGGTGATGATACGGTTCATTTCTCAGAATAGTAAATGCCCTGTAAATCTGTTCAACAATAAATAGGCGGACCATTTGATGCGAGAAGGTCAATTTGGAGAGACTAATTAGACCATTTGCTTTTTGTTTGATAGAACCACTAAAACCGTAAGGACCCCCTATTACCAAAACCCATTCTTTAATTCCTCTGTTCATCTGCTTTTGTAACAGTTTTGCAAATTCTACCGATCTGTATTCCATGCCATTTTCATCCAGCAAATAAAGGGATTCAGTGCTGTCAATATGTTTCAGGATTAATTCAGCCTCCTTTTCCATTTGATCAGTTACAGAGAGGTTTTTGGTGTTTTTAATATCAGGTAATACCACCAATTCAAATTTAACATAGTGTTTTAGTCTCTTCAGATAAACATCTATGAGCTTCTGTAACTCTGCACTATCCGTTTTTCCTATAGCAACAAGTTTTATCCTCATATTTTTAAGTTATAATCTTTAGGAAATTGAATTTCTTTATTGGCATATGTTTTTACTAATTTAGTGCTCTACAAGTTGCAAAAATGATATCAGAAGAACAATTCCAAAAGGAGATATCTTTAATAATAGAAAATGCCATACGGGAAGATGTAGGAGATGGGGATCACAGTTCACTTGCGTGTATTCCATCTAATGCAATTGGCAAGGCTAAACTATTGGTAAAGGATGAATGCATATTAGCCGGAGTTGAATTTGCCAGACAGACTTTTAATTATTTGGATAAGGATTTAAAAATGGAAATCCTCATTAATGATGGACAGGAGGTGAATTTTGGGGATCTGGCATTTTATGTGGAAGGACGGTCACAATCTATTTTAAAAGCAGAGAGACTTGTCTTAAATGCCATGCAGCGCATGAGCGCAATAGCTACAAAAACTAATTATTTTGTTTCGCTCCTTGAGGGTACAAAAACAAAAATCCTGGACACCCGTAAAACCACCCCCGGAATTCGAGCCCTTGAAAAATGGGCCGTGACTATAGGAGGAGGGGAGAATCACAGGTTTGCATTGTACGACATGGTTATGTTAAAGGATAACCATATTGACTTTGCTGGTGGGATTGCCCAGGCAATTAATAAAACCAAAAGCTATTTAGAGAAATTGGATAAGGAGTTGAAAATTATCGTTGAGGCCAGAAATTTATTGGAAGTTGAGGAAATTCTTCGATCTGAAGGTGTTTTCAGAATTCTCCTGGATAATTTCACCCTTGAGGATACGATAAAGGCGGTAAAACTTATAGGTAATACCTGCTTAACGGAATCATCCGGTGGAATTAATGAGAATACCATTAGAAAGTATGCCGAATGCGGTGTAGATTATATTTCTTCAGGGGCACTAACGCATTCAGTTTTTAACAAGGACTTGAGTCTTAAAGCAATATAGATGTCGGAGGAAATAGAAAGAAAACTGGAAAGTATTCCGATAGTCAAATGGGTAGTAAGATTACTTAAGACCATTAAACTCGCTGCCTTTGAAGGATTATCCTTATATGATCTTGTTGAAATGTACATCATAGGTATAGTCCAGGGGGCACTTTCAACCAGGGCAAGTTCAATTGCTTTCAGTCTTTTTATGGCTCTTTTTCCCTTACTTATTTTCCTTTTTACATTGATCCCTTTTGTTATTCCTTATGTTAGCGTGGGGAATGAAAATTTTGATGGACAGTTTCTCGATTTTCTGGAGTCATTTTTACCAGCTGCAACCGGTGAATATTTTGAAGTAATTTACTATCAGATAAAGGACCAGCAGAGCGGTGGATTGGTATCAACTGCGTTTATTTTATCCATATTCTTAATGACTAATGGGGTGAGTGCAATTTTTGGTGGGTTTGAAGATTCTTATCATATAAAGCTAACCCGGAATTTCTTTAAACAATATGCGTATGCGATGATGGTTGGATTTCTTCTTTCCATCTTATTGATTGTGGGTGCAGTGGGCTATATATACTTTGAGTTCTATATTCTTCAATATTTAAATGAATGGGCCGCACAAGCGGGGAGATATGATCTCTCAGAAAAGGATATTATAGGGGCCCGCATTGGTAAAACACTATTTTTCATCCTACTCTCTTACCTTACAACAGCGATCTTGTACTATTTTGGTACACGAGAAGGCAAACAAGCTAAATTCTTTTCTTATGGTGCCTTAATGACTACCTTGTTGTTTTTTTTAACATCCCTTTTGTTCGGTGTTTACATTGACAATTTTGCGCGGTATAACGAATTGTATGGCGCATTGGCCGGGCTACTAATTCTTATGGTTTATATATGGCTGAATTCCAATATATTACTTCTCGGATTTGAACTAAATGCGACGCTCAACTACTTGAGAAAAAAGCATCAGTAATGAGGTTTTGGTTAAATAAATAGACAGTATACCAGAATGGAAATATTTATTAATGTCATACTGCCGATTCCTTTGGAAAAGCATTTCACATATGGCGTTTCCGAAAACGAAGCTGCAAAATTAAAATTGGGAATGCGGGTGGCGGTACCATTTGGAAAGTCTAAAATCTACACAGCTCTCGTAGTTAAAATTCATAACAAACCGCCTTTAGTATATGAGGCCAAAGCTATTCATGATATTCTGGATGAAGAACCTATTGTAACTTCAAATCAATTAAAGCACTGGCAATGGATAGCGGATTATTACATGTGCACCCTTGGCGAAGTCTTCAGAAGCGCAATACCCAATGCACTTTTATTGGAAAGTGAAACCCTTATTTTGCCTAATAAAGATGTTATAATTGATGAAAATGAATTAAAAGATGATGATTTCCTGGTCTACGAGGCCCTAAAATACCAAAACATCCTGCGTGTTAATGATATTATGGAAATTGTCGATAAAAAAAATATACTTCCTATTCTCAACAGGCTATTGCAAATGAAGGCCATTGTTTTAAAGGAAGAAATTCATGAGCAGTACAAACCCAAAATGGTGCGCTATGTTAGGCTGGGTGAGAAGTATAATTCAGAACCTGAACTTGAGAAACTGCTAAATTCACTTACCAGAGCACCTAAACAAGGCCAGGCTGTACTTTCATTATTTCATCTTCAGGCGACCAAAAGAAAACCAATAAAGCTTGAAGAACTGGAAATTGACAGTAAGTCGAGTAGAGCGGTAATACGCGCACTAATAAATAAAGAAGTTCTTGAAGAATATTTTATCCAAAAAGATCGGGTAGTGTTTGATAGCAAGAAGACGCTCAAGCCGCCCAAAGAATTGAATGAATATCAGGCAGACGCATTGAATATCATTCAAAAAAACTTTAATAATAAAAAGGTTACTCTCCTAAAAGGGGTCACCTCCTCCGGTAAAACAGAAGTATATGTAAAACTAATTGCCGAATGTCTGAGTGAAGGAAAACAAGCTCTTTACCTGGTTCCTGAGATTGCGATTACCACGCAACTCATTTCGCGATTACTTGAATATTTTGGGTCTGCTATATCCGTTTTTCATTCCAAATACAATATGCATGAAAAAGTTGAGGTTTGGAACAATGTTTTGAATAATAAACCAAAAGCACAACTGATCATTGGTGCTCGTTCTGCTCTGTTTCTCCCTTTTGCAGATCTGGGTCTGGTAATTATAGATGAGGAACATGAAACTTCGTTTAAACAGTATGATCCTGCACCACGATATCATGCCAGAGACGCGGCAGTTGTGCTCGGAGGCTTATTTAATTCTAAGGTGCTATTGGGTTCTGCAACGCCTAGTATAGAAAGTTACAACAATGCGCAAACCGGTAAATATGGATATGCACAGATAGATCGAAGGTTTGGAAATGTATTAATGCCCGATATGGAATTAGTGGATATTAAGAGTCAGTATCGAAAAAAACGAATGAAAGGGCATTTTTCTGAACGTCTCTTGGAGGAAATTACAGAAACACTAAATCTTGGAGAGCAAGTAATTTTGTTTCAAAACAGAAGAGGATATGCTCCAATTTTAGAATGTACTACTTGCGGACATTCTCCTCAGTGCCCGAATTGCGATGTAAGTCTGACATATCACAAGCAAAGAAATCAATTAAGATGTCATTATTGCGGACATCATATGGCTTTTCCTTCAAGCTGTCAGGCTTGCGGGAGCAATACATTAGACACAAAAGGCTTTGGCACAGAACAGGTAGAGCAGGAATTAAATTTAATTTTCCCAACTGCAAAAGTGGCTCGGATGGATTTGGACTCTACCAGGGGTAAACATGCATATGCTAAGATAATTAATGCCTTTGAAAATCAGGATATAGATATATTGGTAGGGACTCAAATGCTTACGAAAGGGCTCGATTTTAGAAATGTCAATCTTGTAGGAATAATGAATGCAGATGCGCTTTTAAATTTTCCCGATTTCAGAGCACATGAGCGCACCTATCAATTGCTTACTCAGGTAGCTGGCAGAGCTGGTCGTACCAAAAAGAGGGGAAAAGTAATAATTCAAACCTTCAATCCTTACCATCAGATTCTTAAACAGGTAACCACAGGAGACTATACAGGAATGTTTCAGGAACAACTCTACGAAAGGGAGTTATATAAATATCCTCCGATTACAAGGATCTTAAGGATTAGCTTTAAGCATAAAGATTACAACAAATTGAATGAAGCTTCTGCCTGGTTTGCAAAGGCCTTACAAAATGCTCATAAAATTAGTGTATTGGGCCCTGAATTTCCCCCGGTTGCCCGCATTCGCAATCAATACATAAAACATGTCTTGATTAAAATTCCAAAAAGCGTATCTCTTCAAAACACAAAAAAAAACATCAAAAGAATTCAAAATTCTTTTGATGCTATTGCTAAGTTTAAAGGCGTTCGTATAATCTATAATGTAGATTATATGTAATTAAACATTGCTTAATGCCTCTGCCAATTCTGTTTTTTTGTTTCTACTCAATGGAATAGATCTGCCGCTTACTTCAACATTCTTACTGTTAAATTTCTCTATCTTCTCAAGATTAACAATATAAGACTTATGAATTCGCAAAAATTTATCTTCAGGTAATTGTTTTTCAAAAGCCTTCATCGTTGAAAGTATAACGATATTGGCCTCATCCGTAACCAGTTTTATATAGTCACCTAAAGCCTCTATCCACTTAATTTCGTTAAGGATTACCTTTCTTTTCTTAAGGTTGCTTTTCACAAAAATATGCTCTTCATCTTCATTCACCTTATTCATTTGCTCATATTTGGCTACTGCTCTTTTCACAGAAGCATCAAAACGAGCCATTGTAATGGGTTTATGAAGATAATCCGTTACATCATAGTCAAATGCTTTGAGGGCATAATCCGGTTTTCCTGTTATTAAAATTACCTGTGGTCTGTTCTCTAAGGACTCTAATAGATCAAAACCACTAATAATAGGCATTTCTACATCAAGAAAAATCAAGTCGATTTCATTATTCTTAATGCCGTTTTTGGCTTCAATGGCATTACTGTAATCAGCAATAAGGGCTAGGTTAGGATGATTGTTAACTAATTTTGCAACTGCCATACGTTGCATAGACGAATCATCAACAACAATACTTCTTAGTTTCATAAAGGGGTTGATTTGTGGGGTTNNNNTGAACAATTACGAAACTGTTTTCATTTTAAATCCCGTTCTATCAGATACTCAGATAGAGGAAACAGTAAAGAAATTTGAGGATTTCTTAAAGAAAAATGGGGCCAAAATGGTCGCCAAAGAAAATTGGGGGCTAAAGAAATTGGCTTATCCAATACAGAACAAAAAAAGTGGTTTCTATCACTTATTTGAATTTACTGCTCCTGGAGAGGTTATTACACCCTACGAGCAGGAATTCAGAAGAGATGAGCGTATTATGCGTTTTCTAACCGTTAGATTGGATAAACATGCCATTGAATGGGCGGAAAAAAGAAGAACAAGATTAAAAGCTAAAGCTTAAATAATATGGCATCTATAGAACAACAAGCAAAAGGTAAAAAGGACGGTGAAATCAGGTATTTAACCCCCCTTAATATTGAGACAAATAAGCAAAAGAAATATTGCAGATTCAAGAAATCCGGTATCAAATATATTGATTATAAAGATCCAGATTTTTTGATGAAACTAGTTAATGAACAAGGGAAGCTTTTACCCAGAAGATTGACAGGAACTTCATTGAAGTACCAGAGAAAAGTGGCCCAGGCCGTTAAGAGAGCACGTCATTTGGCACTTATGCCTTATGTTGGAGATTTATTAAAATAAAAAACAGCGGATCATGGAACTTATTTTAAAAGAAGACGTTCAAAACCTTGGTTTTAAGGATGACGTAGTCAAAGTGAAGAACGGTTATGGTAGAAACTACCTTATACCTAAGGGAGTAGCCATGCTGGCAACTCCATCGGCCAAAAAAGTACTTGCCGAAAATTTAAGACAAAAAGCTCATAAAGAGAAAGAAGTAATAGCAGCGGCCAATAAAACTGCAGAAGCATTGAAAGAACTGAAGATTAAAATTTCAGCTAAAGTAGGAGCTGCAGAAAAATTATTCGGGTCTATATCCAATATGGATGTTGCGGAGGCTTTGGCTAAAGAAGGACATGAAATAGACAAGAAGTACATCGTCATTAAGGGAGGAACTATTAAACGTGCAGGACCTTATGAAGCTCAAATTAGGCTTCACAGGGATGTGGTAGTAGAATTTCCTTTTGAAGTAGTACCAGAAAAGAAGTAAGCCATATCGGTTAATAACTTAAAAGAGCTATGTTCACATAGCTCTTTTTTTTATATTTTTAATCTCTTGTAATTCTAACAGCTAAACTCAAAACCAATGAAAATCTCAGCACTTTTAAGTTTTATTCTATTATGTATTGGAATTAGTGTTAATGCCCAGGTTACCAGCTCAAATATCAGAGGATCTGTAGTTGATGATCAAGGGGTTCCGCTTTTAGGGGCAAATATAATTGTTATCCATACCCCTACAGGAACTACGAATGGTACTGTAACTAATGAAGATGGCCGGTTTAACCTGTTGAACCTTAGAGTAGGAGGTCCTTACGAGCTTACAATTTCTTATATTGGATTTAAAACACAAACCCAAAGTGACGTTTATCTATCATTAGGTAAAACATTCAACATTGATGCTCAATTGGTATCTGAAAGTCAGGCTCTGGATGAAGTAACAGTTACTTCTGACAGAGGTGGAACTTTTGGAAGTGATCGCACAGGTCAGGAAACCAGTATTGGGCGTAGGGAATTAACAAGATTACCTACCATTTCGAGATCTGCTTCAGATTTTACAAGGCTGGATCCCACTGCTTCGGCAGGAGCCTCCGGGACATCATTTGGCGGAAGAAATGACCAATACAATAATTTTTCTCTTGATGGGGCTATTTTCAATAATCCATTTGGATTGGACGCAGCCACTCCAGGTGGGCAGACCAGTGCACAGCCCATTTCATTGGATGCTATAGATCAAATACAGGTAACTACGGCGCCCTATGATGTTACTCAGTCTGGTTTTACAGGTGCATCTGTCAACGCTGTGACAAAAAGTGGTTCAAATGAATTATATGGTACGGTCTATGGTTTTTTTCGGAATGATGATCTTACCGGAGGAAAAATTAATGGCGACAAAGTATTCAAAACAGGATTAGAACAAAAACAATATGGGGTTAGTATTGGTGGCCCGATAATAAAGAATAAATTGTTCTTTTTCGTGAATTTTGAGCGAGATGAGTTAACATCCCTTGGAACAGACGGCTTTGTGCCGAATACCGGGACCGGTGAAATAAATGAAAGCAGGGTATTGGAATCCGACTTTCAATTAGTGGATAATTTGCTACGCCAGGTTGTTATAGGTCAGGATGATAGTGGAAATGACATTTTCTATAACCCGGGCAGATATACAGGATTTAATTTTGACCAGGAATCTACCAAAGGGATAATAAAACTCGATTGGAATATTAATGAAAATAACCGATTGGCAATTATTTATAATTTCCTTGATGCATCAAAAGGGAAACCTGCCAATAGAGATGCTATTACTTTTAGAGGGCCAAATACACAGACCTTGCAGTTTGAAAATGCCGGTTATGAAATAAATAATAAAATACAATCATTTCAGCTGGAACTTAATTCCAGATTAACAGACGTAGCGACAAATAAATTGCAGGTAGGATATACCCATTTTGATGATTTCAGGAATCCTTTCTCTACACCGGCGCCAAGTATTGTAATTTTGGATGATACGGGGAGCTCAAATTATATTATTGGAGGTCATGAACCCTTCTCCATTAATAATACCCTGGACCAAAAAGTTTTCCAGATAACAAATAATCTTAACTTTTTTCAAGGAGATCATACATTCACGATAGGTTTTTCCTTTGAAAAATTTGAGTTTGACAACTCATTCAACTTGGGCGCATACGGTGCTCAGGGGGTTTTCTTTCCAACGACTACTATAACAGATTTTCCAAATTTCGCAAGTTCGGGAGCGCTTCAGCAGTCGTTTGATGATGCCATTGCTGCTAACAATGCGTTTAACGCTGCCGGAGTAGGAAACCCTGGTGGATGGTCACTTGCGGAAACAAATGTGGGTCAGTTATCCTTTTATCTGCAGGATCAATGGGACATAAAAGAAAATTTCAAACTTACTTACGGGATTCGTTTTGATAAACCCTTGTATTTTGATACTGCGGAAAAAATCAGGGAAAATATAGCCCGTAAAGGCGGGGCGTCTGGGACTTATATTCCATCAATACAATATTTTGACCCGGCTACCAATGAACCAATATTCCTTGATTCAGAACAATTACCCACCAATAAAGTACTGATCTCACCAAGAGTTGGGTTTAATTGGGATGTGAAAAACGATAAAACACTGCAAATCAGAGGAGGATCTGGAGTCTTTACAGGAAGATTTCCCTTCGTATGGCTTGGCAATCAGGTGCAGGGGGTAGATTTTTTCTTCTATCAGATAGTAGATCCGGATTTCAAATGGCCGCAGGTTTGGAGGACAAATGTGGGTGTTGACAAACAATTTGAAGATGGGTTAATACTAACGGCAGATGTGTCATACACCAAGGATATTAATGCGGCTCATGTTCAAAACTGGGGGCTTAGCGCTCCGTCTCTGACGCTTAACGGAGTGGATAACCGTGCAGTATACTCAAACGATGATAAATCACAGATTTTCGGTGGACCAACAAATGCTTATGTGTTTACCAATTCTGATAAAGGACGAATTTGGAACGCCTCAGTAAAAGCTCAAAAAACATGGAATAATGGCATATATGCAATGGCAGCTTATAGTTTTTTAAACGCGAAAGAAGTAAACTCTATAGACGCAGAAATCACAGGAGATGCCTTTGCCGGGAATGCCATAGTCGGAGATGCAAATAAAGATGTGCTTTCTTTTTCAAGATATGGTGATACGCACAGATTTATTGGAGTGTTCTCCAAAGGGTTTTCCTCAGGGACTACAGTTTCGGCATTCTTTGAATATGCAAAAAGTGGTCGTTATAACTATATTTATGGAGGAGATATCAATAATGACGGCTCTAGTATAAATGACCTACTCTATATCCCAACGGCTTCAGAACTAACACAAATGAACTTTAGTGGTGCTGGCCAGGCTGAAGCCTTTGAAGCATTTATTCAACAAGATGATTACCTGAGTGGGCGAAGGGGTCAATATGCAGAGCGATATGGTGCTTTAGCCCCCTGGAGAGGTACTTTTGATGTAAAGGTTTTACAGGACATAAATATTAATGACAAAAACAAATTTCAAATAAGTCTTGACATTCTCAATTTTGGCAATCTTCTCAATTCTAATTGGGGTGTTGTTGAGGCGCCCAATTTTGACCAGCTGATGGGTGTAACGGTTGATGATACCAATACGCCTACCTATACTTTCGACCCAAGCAGGAACAGTACTTTTGGAGCTGTGACTTCAGAGATTTCCAGATGGAGAATGCAGGTAGGGTTGCGTTATATATTTAATTAAATTACATTTAATTGAAACAAGGCTGCACATTTTGTGCGGCCTTTTTATTTTTGTAAAATGAAATACGCCAGGCTTACTAAACAGCAATTTGAAGAATTACATAATGAGTTTATCAATTTTCTCGCTACGCAGTCCATTACGGCAGACGAGTGGGAAATCCTAAAGAATACTAAACCTCATGTTGTCGAAGAGGAATTGGATGTATTCAGTGATCTGGTTTGGGAAGGCGTACTGGGTAAGGTTGCGTACCTGGAGAATATTTCCGCACAGCATATGCATCTCTTTCATTTAACTGATAAGGAAATGAAACTTATATCAGTAAAGGTTTTAAACCCTGATATTGATTTAAATACCTCAATTGGCTTTAACTGGTTTAAGAAGAACTGGCAATCAGATTTTGTTGAATATCTAAACGCTTCCAAAGCCTATACCGCGGATAAGAATTTGGATAAATTTAAACTTATACAGGAAGGTGCCGTAATTACAAAAGGAGAATTATACCGCTGGTTTGATAATATAATTGGATAATTATGATCATCCATCTTAGACAGGTTTGCACAAACAATTATATTTGCAGCAGTTAGCATAATTTATGGCACAAAAACCATCCATACCAAAAGGAACCAGAGATTTTTCACCTTCAGAGATCGAAAAACGGAATTATATAATTCAAACGATACAAAAGCATTTCAAAAATTTTGGTTTCCAGCCTATTGAAACACCATCATTTGAGAATCTGGATACACTTATCGGGAAGTATGGTGATGAGGGTGATCGGTTAATTTTCAAAATTTTGAATTCAGGTGATTTCATAAATAAGGTAGATGATGCAACTTACAACGCCAGAGACTCAAAATCCCTTACTCCTAAAATTGCCGATAAAGCATTGAGATACGATCTTACGGTGCCCTTTGCGAGATATGTGGTAATGCATCAAAATGAAATAGATTTTCCATTTAAAAGATATCAAATTCAACCGGTATGGCGCGCAGACCGGCCTCAAAAAGGCAGGTTCCGGGAATTTTATCAATGCGATGCCGATGTGGTTGGAACAAAATCTCTGCTTCAGGAAATAGAATTCATTCAATTGTACGATACCGTTTTTACAGATCTGGGTTTGAATAAAGCTATAATAAAACTGAATAATCGGAAAATACTATCAGGAATTGCTGAGGTAATTGGTGAAAAGCAACATCTGGTAGACTTTACAGTAGCCCTTGATAAACTGGATAAGATTGGGAAAGATAGGGTAATAAATGAAATGCGGAATAAGGGGATTTCTTCTGAAGCAATCAAAAAAGCTGAGCCACTTTTTTCACTCAGTGGTACAAATACGGAGCAGTTAGCAAAGCTGAAGATTTTTTTGAAAGACTCTGAAGAAGGAAGTCAAGGGGTTGAGGATCTTGCTTTTATCTTAACTGCTTTAGATGAATTGGGATTAAATTCTGCTCAATTAAGCATAGATGTCACACTGGCAAGAGGATTAAACTATTATACCGGAGCAATTTTTGAAGTAGCGCCACCTTCAGAAATAAGTATGGGATCCATAGGGGGTGGAGGTCGCTATGATGATCTTACGGGGATTTTTGGACTTAAGGATATGAGCGGTATTGGAATTTCCTTCGGTTTGGATCGGATATATCTTGTTATGGAAGAGCTGGGCCTCTTTCCTGATAACATCGGCCGGGCATTGGACGTATTATTCTTGAATTTTGGGGAGCAGGAGGCTATGGCTTCTTTAAAATTAATTGCAAAGCTTCGAGAAAATGGAGTTAAGACTGATCTCTATCCGGATGCTGCCAAAATGCAGAAGCAAATGAAGTATGCAAATAAGAGGAATGTACCCTTTGTTGTTATTATTGGTGATCGTGAATTGGCAGATAGTTCTTTTGTAGTTAAAGACATGTCCAAAGGAGATCAGACTACCTATGAATTATCGGATATACGAGGATTTCTCCAGGATTTAAAGTTGTTCCTTAACTGATTTTATAATTGTCTTGTAATATTCCGTGCTATGCGGAACATATTTCGCAGTATTGCCCAGTCCCCAAACTTCGTCGGCAAAGGTAATCAAAGGTATCATAGTCAAGGCTTCAACCTCGCTATCCTGCTTTTTTAAACTACTGAAAGGAACTTTTAATTCACATAGAAATGTGTGGTGATATTCATTGTCAATAAGATTTTTTCTATGTTGCTTGGTCGATTTGAAAACCCCGACCTTAATAAGATCTTCTTTTACTATTGTTAATCCTATTTCTTCCTTAACCTCTCGTATTGCCGCAATGTAAATGTCTTCACCGGCAGCTATATGTCCTGCAACGGACACATCCCATAGCAGAGGGTGTGTGTCTTTGAATTCCCCCCTTTGCTGTATCAGAACTTCCCCTCTTTTAGTAAAAAACCATATATGTACTGTGGGGTGAAAGATACCATGCAGATGTGCATCAGATTTTAAAATGGTCTGTCCGGTATAGTTTCCTTGTTCATCCAGGCGATCTACTAGTTCATCCATTTTCTGATCAATCAAAATTTATCAAATAAGCCAGGCTAATCGAAATAACTGAATGTTTCTCCTGATTTAATGGTTAAAAGAGTTTCATAAATTAATCGAATAACATTTTCTATATCATCCCTGTGCACGGTTTCTACGGTAGTATGCATATATCTTAAAGGGAGAGAAATTAGAGCGGAGGCAACTCCTCCATTACTGTAGGCAAACGCATCTGTATCAGTTCCGGTTGATCTGGAAGCTGCCATGCGCTGAAATGGTATTTTTTTGGCTTCGGCCGTTTCAATAATTCGTTCTCTAAGTTTATTCTGAACAGCCGGAGCATAAGATATTACAGGTCCGGATCCTAATTCAGTATGGCCTTGCTTTTTCTTATCGATCATTGGTGTAGTTGTATCATGACATACATCAGTAATAATCGCAGCATTCGGGCGTATGGTTTGTGTAATCATTTCCGCGCCTCTAAGACCAATTTCTTCCTGTACGGCATTTGTTATATAGAGTCCAAAAGGTAATTTCTTTTTATTCTCATGTAAAAGTCTGGCAACTTCCGCTATCATGAATCCACCAGCTCTATTATCTATTGCACGGCAGACGTACTTATTCTTATTTAAAACCTGGAATTCATCGGGATAGGTAATTACACAGCCCACATGGACACCCATTTTCTCAACTTCTTCTTTATCCTTGGCTCCCACATCAATAAAGATATTATCTAACTTAGGAGGTTCTTCTTTCGCGCGGTCGCGCGTATGTATGGCAGGCCATCCAAAGACGCCTTTTACAATTCCGTTTTTGGTGTGAATATTCACCCATTTTGAAGGAGCTATTTGATGATCGCTACCACCGTTGCGAATTACATACAGTAGTCCGTTATCCGTAATGTAATTCACGTACCATGAAATTTCATCAGAATGTCCTTCAATAACAACTCTGTATTCTGCTTCAGGATTAATTACGCCAACCGCAGTCCCGTAGGTGTCGGTAATAAAAGTATCTACATAGGGTTTTACATAATTCATCCACAATTTTTGACCTTCCCATTCATAGCCTGTAGGGGAGGCGTTGTTAAGGTATTGTTCAAAAAAAGTCAATGATTTTTTGGTGATAATTTTCTTTTGGCTCATGTATTTATAATTTAAATACAAACTTAACAATATTCACTTTTATTTAGTAATGAGGTCCAATGTTTATCATTAATTTTGGCAAGAAATTTGAAAGGTAGATTTGTGTGAAAAAGTATTTCTATTTTATTTTTATTGGTCTGATGGGCTACATTTGTATTTCTCAGGTAAAAGAGGAGCCTTTGGATTCTATTGCTGAAAAAATGATAATCATTGAGGGTGATTCAATTTTTCAACAATCAATTGCCCTTGAAGAGGTATATGTATTTGGTAAATTGAATTTTTCATCTTACCAGGATAAGCTGAAATATTATATCCTGCGAAGAAAGACCCTTAAAGTATACCCCTATGCAAAAATGGCTTCGGAAAGGTTGGAGGAACTTAATGATAGTTTATTGAAAATTAAAAGAAAGCGGAAAAGGAAAAAGTATACAAAAAAAATACAAAAATATATTGAAGAAGAGTTTTCTGAAGAATTAAAAAAGTTGACGCGTACTGAAGGACAGATTTTAGTTAAATTGATCTATAGGCAAACCGGAAATACGAGCTATGAATTGGTAAAAGATTTGCGCAGTGGGTGGCGCGCTTTTTGGTACAACACCACAGCAAAAATGTTTAAGATAAGTTTAAAAGAAGAATACAACCCCGAAAGTATACATGAAGACTACCTCATTGAAGACATCTTACAAAGAGCTTTTGCCGCCAGCCAGCTGGTTCGTCAGGAATCTGTATTGGATTATGATTATGCCTCATTGACCAATAAATGGGCTAATAGGGAAAAGAAAAAAAAATAGTTGCAGATAACGTTAAAATAAAGTAACTTTATAAGCCTTTTTTTGCTTTCACTCTTACAGCAAAAAGCTAGTAATAAGTTCATTAAAATTTGAGGCAAAAATTATTTCATAAAAATACTTGAAATTTATTTTTAATTAAAAAAAGTGCTCTATATTTGCACCCGCTTAGCTGGGCAGTAGCTTTGGTTAAGTAT
>NZ_CAMYIP010000124.1 GCF_947258525.1 uncultured Eudoraea sp. | reverse complement strand
AAACACTCTATGTAGATATGCAGGCTGAGGCACATGGTGACAATGCACTAACCTTGCCTAGCTCCATCCCGGAAGGTGATCAAAACCAAGACTGGGAGGACCAAAATGAAAAAAGCAGGGTACCCTATCAAATTCACAATAGTTATATCCTCAACCATATTAAGAATGGTTTTGTCATAATTGATCAGCAGCATGCTCATGAACGCATTCTATTTGAAAGGTATCTTGCAAGAGCTCGCCAGAATAAACCCGAAGTCCAAAGCCTGCTTTTCCCAATTAGCCTTGAGCTTAAAAAAGAAGACGAGGTTCTTCTAAACAAAATATTACTGGAGGTAAACAAGCTTGGATTTGATATCGAAGGGTTTGGTGGCTACTCTATTATTATTAGAGGTATACCTGCCGGCCTAGAAGAAAATGATTGTGGAGAGCTACTTCAAAAAATTCTTGAACAATACAGAGGCAATTTAAATCTTGAACTGGGAGTAGAGGAAAATCTTGCAAGATCACTTGCAAAAAATGCCGCTATCAAGAAGCCCAAAAGATTAAAGCTTGATGAAATGCAAGAGCTAATCAACCAATTGTTTGCCTGTGAAAGCCCAAGCTATAGCCCTTCCGGTAGAAAATGCTACGTGAGCTATGATCTTGAAAGCCTGGAAAAATCTTTTAAGTAAATTTGCTTGATGAAAATAAGCGAGGTAGTTAAGCACCTGATCATAATAAATGTCATCGTTTTTTTAGCCGTGCAGGCTCTTAGCTTTCTACCTAACCTGAGTTTGTTTTTTCCTGCTTCAAAGCAATTCGCACCCTACCAACTGGTTACGCATATGTTTTCACATGGTAGCATAGGGCACATAGCCTTTAATATGTTGTCACTTTTTTTCTTAGGACCATACGTTGAACGTGAACTCGGCGCAAAAAACTTTTTTACTTTTTATCTGCTTTGTGGCTTTGGTGCCATGTTGGCCCATATCCTCATAGATTACATTAGTTACGGCCAACTCCTCGGCTCTGTAGATTCAGATTTTTATACCCGCGTTTATGAAGAAGGACGGTCGATTTTACTATCCGGTAAAAATTATACTGATCCTACCCTGGCAAAGCTTAATGAAGTACTCAATGTGCCTGTAGTTGGTGCCTCAGGAGCCATCTATGGCGTTACACTTGCTTTTGCCTACCTTTTCCCCAACGTAGAGCTTATGTTGTTGTTTTTCCCTTTTCCAATTAAAGCCAAATACTTAGCGATAGGCATTATTATTTACGATTTATTTTTTGGCGTAAGCCAATTCAAGACAGGCATCGCTCACTTTGCCCACCTGGGCGGAGGTCTTACAGGAATTTTACTGGTAATGTTTTTCTACAAAAGACGATTCAATAAATAGGCCTATCTAATTGTAAGTAGAGAGTTGGCTTGAAGCCGTTTTAATGAAAAAGAAATTAATGGCCGCCACTAAAAGTACTAAAGTATGTCTCATCATATCAAGTATTAACCCCTGGTATACCGCCCCCAAATTATCTAATTATTTGAAAACAGCTACACTGATGAGTTAAGCATTAACAGATAAAAAAATTAGATGAAAACAATAATAAGTGTGGAAGCTAGTTTTATATACACATTATTTTAACTAACAATTGTATATGGTAAGGAACTTTACACTTCACAAAATTATTCAATTTATTTACGGAGAATTAGGTGTCTTGGAGAGGCTTGAACTTGAAAATGCCATTGAAGAGAACGAAGAAGTAAGAAAATCTTATTTCAGACTATTCAATGCTTATAAGAATTTTCCAAAAGTTAAGTTCTATCCAAAAAAATCAAGTATTCAAAACATTCTAAAGTATAACTCAGAATGTAATATGAAGCTTGCATAGTAAATTGAATAACATTTAAGTAAGGGATCAGGGTTAATACTTTGCTCCCTTTTTATTTTCCTGTCATCAAACTGACTTAGAAATTTATCACCTGGCTGTAAGGTTTAAGTCCTGATCGCCATAGTAATTTGTGTTTTTGTTGGTAAGCAATTTTGTGTAGTAGGTGATCTGACCAGTATGGTAACTAAAATGCTCTATCACGTGAATTACAATACTTAAAACTGACTCTTTATAACCCTGGACGCTTCTAACTTTTGTCCATTCTTCATCCTGTATTTGATTCACTACTTCAATTGTTTTGTCAATGGCATCCTTGAGTTTAGATAACATTTCTTTTCTGTCGATGCGATCAGTCTGACTAAATTCCAGATCCCTTTTTCTATGGTCTGGATGATTTCCTATTCCTGTCAAAATCCATTGACGAATATTGCCTTCTAAGTGCAGAATTAAATTTGCAATTGAGACTAAATTATCGTTTGGTCTTATCCAAAGTTGCT
>NZ_CAMYIP010000123.1 GCF_947258525.1 uncultured Eudoraea sp. | reverse complement strand
GATCGTCGATCCCTACCCCATGGATCAGGCCTTGCGATATGAAACTGATCGTACGGAGCCATCAGTTAAAACACTGTTAGATTTTTCCGATAGTCAGGGAATTCTACGCGCCGCAGAAAAATGCAATGGGAGTGGGGATTGCAGGAAGAGTCACCTAATGTCGGGTGCTATGTGTCCGAGTTACCAGGCTACGCACAATGAAAAAGACACAACACGGGCCAGGGCAAATGCGCTTCGTGAAGTATTAACCCATTCTACAAAAGCCAATAGATTTGACAGCAAGGAGTTAAAAGAGGTATTTGACCTTTGTCTGTCCTGTAAAGCTTGTGCCAGTGAATGTCCCAGCAATGTAGACGTGGCCAGTTTGAAGGCAGAATTTCTTCATCAATACCAGCAAGCACATGGAAGAAGTTTCCGGGATCGACTTTTTGCGGGTTCCACAAATTTAAACCGTAAGGGAAGCAGATTTGCCCCACTGGTGAATGCTTTACATCGGGGTGCGCTCAGCGCTGGGATATTTAAGTGGATCTATGGAGTAGCACCAAAAAGACGTCTGCCAAAAATATTAAGTTTTGATTTCAATAAATACTTGTATACTTCTGTAAAAGAAGAAGATAAAAGCAATAAAAGCATTGTTTTATTTATTGATGAATTCACCCAATACCAGGATATACAAGTAGGAAAGGATGCGATCGATTTATTGACTTCTCTTGGTTATTCCATTGAGTTATATCATGGAGATAGTGGTAGGGCACTAATCTCAAAAGGATTCCTGAGCGAAGCGCAAGCGGCAGCATTGCGAGTTGTTAAAGATCTTGATGATCCGTCTGATAACAGGCCTATTGTGGGCCTGGAACCCTCTGCTATCCTGACGTTGCGGGACGAATTCACTCGCTTTGGCATGGATCCGGAACAAGTAAACAGGATCAAATCAAGGACTTACATGCTGGAAGAATTCCTGGCATTGGAAATGGAAGCGGGAAGGATATCATCCCAGAAATTCACGGACGAGGAATGTATCATACACGTCCATGGACATTGTCATCAGAAAGCCTTATCGGATCCGGATAAAACGCTGAAAGTACTGGGGTTGCCTACGAACTACAAGGTTCATTATATACCGTCCGGTTGTTGTGGTATGGCCGGTTCCTTTGGGTATGAAAAAGAGCATTATGATGTGAGTATGGACATTGGCGACCTAATCTTATTTCCTTACATACGATCTTTAGGGAAAGAGGTTTTAGTGGCAGCTGGCGGTACGAGTTGCAGACACCAGATCCTTGATGGTACTGGCTATAACGCCAAACACCCTGTTTCTATATTGAAAGAAGCATTACTCATCGACTGAGGTTCCGTCCTTTTCTTTTTTCTCCTTTTTGACATTTCGGTCTACCAGAATGGAGATCAGGTCATTCATGTCCATGCCCTTCAGCTCTTCGTCCGCATAAAAGGCACGCAATTTATCCTCGTTATAATGATAGATTTTCCAGCGTTTAAACGCGTATTCCAAGGCAGTAAGATGCTCTACCCAATCCCCCGAATTAAGGTAGGTGCATTGTCCTTTGTCGTTCTGTCGTATTTCCTTCTTAGGTTGGTGGATATGACCGCATACGACATAGTCGTATTCCTGATCTATGGCTAGATCTATGGCTGTATTCTCAAAGTCATTGATGTACTTCACAGCGCCTTTCACACTGTTCTTGATCTTTTTTGACAGGGAATATTTTTCCCGCCCGAATCGTGTCAGTACCCAATTTACAAAGCGGTTGAGCAAGATCAATAAATTATAGCCATAGCCTCCCAATTTGGCCAACCATTTGGCCCGCTGCACCGAAATATCAAAGACATCTCCGTGAAAGATCCAGGCCTTTTTACCATCTAGTTCGAGTACCAATTTGTTTACTATGGAAAAATTTCCAATGCTCGTATCGCTGAATTTACGGAGCATTTCATCATGGTTCCCGGTAATGTAGACCACTTCGGTGCCATTACTGGCCATAGAAATGATCTTTTTGATCACCTTTAAATGGGAAGAGGGAAAATACCGCTTGCTGAACTGCCAGATATCTACAATATCTCCGTTCAGGATCAACTTTTGCGGTGTAATACTACTGAGGTAAGCGATAAGTTCATCTGCGTGGCAACCATACGTGCCTAAGTGTACATCGGAGATAACAACAACATCTACTTTTCTTTTCTTCAAGGGGCGTAGTTAATTCACTACAAAATTAGGGTGCTTATTCGATGAATCGGGCTATTGCAGGTGATGAATTCTTCAATTCTCGGTTAACTTAGTATTAAATAGCGCTGGGAATTGTTAATTCAACATTAAGCCGATTTTTATCCGATGGGATTAACATCTATCTT
>NZ_CAMYIP010000122.1 GCF_947258525.1 uncultured Eudoraea sp. | reverse complement strand
GTACTTTATATCACTTAAAGAGCACAAAGCCTTGTAGTATTAGGGCTGTAAAATTGAGGACATATCGCCTTGAAGGCCTAATTTCATTGATAACTAAGCCATAAAGCTTGTAGGAAAAATAACTTTTTTAATACGAATAATCTGTACATATTTAGCTATGAAATCTGATCAAATTGCCGGAACTGGCATCGTATTAAAAATCTTACCTGCAAGAGCACCAGAGGAGTGTTAAAAGTAGGATTGGTATAATAAATAACCTTTGGCGCATATTAATTCAACTAGGGATTCCTTGTCACATCTGCAAAAATAGAACGTATTTCCTCTGTAATTCGTGTAGGCTTAAGTGTTTCCGGACTAAGAAGGCACCAAGTCGTTTTTGAATGAACTAAAAGTGAATTCGTTTTGGCATTATACATCTCAACAATCCTGGTTGAAACTGCTCCTTTTGAACTTTCAATATAAGTTTTAAGAAGAATGGTATCACCCAAGCCGGCTGCGCTTTTATAGGTTATGTTATGATTAAGCACCACCCAAATAAAACGCTGCTGAAGTTCATTAGAAGTCAGGTGCTGCCAATGTTCTTTGGAAATATCCTGAATCCACTGAACATAGCGAACGTTATTTACATGATTCAGGTCATCAAGATCATCAGATTGAACAACCAGCGTTTTTTCAAATGCCTCCATTCTATTTCTTTTTGATCTTTATTTCAAAGAGTTTATCCCAGTTTTTGCCTGTAACAAAGAATGTGCCTCTTGTTGGGTTGTATGCTACTCCGTTTAAAACATCAAGATTATCATGTTTTTTAACTCTATTCTTCAATCCGGCCATATTAATGACTCCTTCAATTGCGCCGCTCTCTGCATCAATGATCATCATACTTTCCTTTTGCCAGACATTGGCATATATTTTCCCATCAACATATTCCAATTCATTTGCTTTATTAAAAATCGACTTGTTGGTAACCGTTTCAATATGACTTACTTCTGTAAGTGTTTCGGGGTCTAATAACCATATTTTTTCAGTGCCATCACTTTTATAAATCATATTTCCGTCATTACATAATCCCCAGCCTTCCTTGCTCTTCCCATATTGAAAAGTATTAAGCTCTTTGAAGTCAGAAAGCCGGTAAACAAAACCTAAGCCTTTACGCCATGTAAGTTGGTATAGCTTATCATTCAAAATTGTAATTCCTTCTCCAAAATATTCTTTGGCCAGATCTTTTTGCTGCAGAACTTTACCCGTTTTGAAATCCACTTTTCTAATAAAAGATTTGGCATTTCCACCACTACCGGTACTTTCATATAGGGTGTCATTGTAGAACTCTAATCCTTGCGTAAATGCTTTTAAATCGTGAGGATATTCGTTGATAATTTCATAGGTGTAAATTTCGGGGGCTGCATTTGATAAAACCCTTATGTTTTTAGTTATTTCTGCTGTTTTCCCTTCATATTCAATAACAGCCTTCAGTTCTTTTAGTCCTAAACGTGTAACGTCCAGATTTAATTTATCTCCTTTTAATTCCAAAATTTGCCCATCAATGGAATAGCTAACTTTATCTATTGTTTTACCTTTTTTATTCTTTATAGCAACAGCTACAGACTCAAGATTTTTATAGTCCTTTTTTTTGCCGGCTAATTCAATTTCAAATAATTGTTTGGGTTTTTGTTCTCCTTCGCAGGCTAAGATCAAAATGGCCATTCCTATTGGAATGAAAAACTTGATGAAATTCATACGCGATTCTACTTCTATGGTTTAAGAATAATAAGCTCTAAATTGGAAGCTGCTAAGAGCAAAAGTATTATTTATTTAAATGCTTTGGAACAAAAATAAGAATGTAAAAGGATTGTTCCAGATTTAAAATGGTCGTATATTTGCACGAGGCAAGTCCTACACGACCAGCTCCCTCTGAATCCCCCAGGGTGGGAACGCAGCAAGGGTAAGAGGTTGTAGCGGTGCGATGTAGGTAGCTTGCCTTTTTTTTGTGCCATATATTTTCTGTTTATAGCACATTCAGCAATTTAATTTAGTTCACCGCCCGAGTCTCTAATATAGATTTCAGTATTTTCTTCCTCTTCTTTTTATTTGTTTATTTGCAAGGCATATGAGACAAAAAATTGTTTTAATAACCGGAGGTTCATCCGGAATTGGCAGGTCTATAGGTGTGTATCTTCAGTCTAAAGGATATAAAGTCTATGGAACTACCCGTAACTTGAAAAACTATCCTGGATTTACCGATTTTCAACTCATAGAATTAGATGTCACAGATAATAGCAGTATTGTAAAAGCCATAAATAATCTGATTGCCCAGGAAGGCTTTATTGATGTACTAATAAATAATGCCGGAGTTGGAATAACAGGTCCGATTGAGGAAACCCCTGAAGTGGAAATAAAAAAAGTATTTGACACTAATTTCAACGGGCCAATTAATGTATTAAGAGCTGTATTACCTCAGATGAGAGAGCAAAATTCCGGACTGATAATAAATATTACCTCAATAGCCGGATATATGGGATTGCCTTACAGGGGGATTTATTCTGCCAGTAAAGGGGCCTTAGAACTACTCACAGAAGCACTGAGGATGGAGACCAAAGACTTTGGTGTTAAGATTGTGAATTTGGCACCCGGTGATTTTGCAACGAATATAGCAGCAGGCCGTTACCATGCACCGGCACATGAAAACTCTCCATATTACAAGTCTTACAGCAAGTCACTGGCAATAATAGATGAACATGTAAATGAAGGTCAGGATCCTGTTAGGGTTGCAGAAATGGTGTTTAAAATTATCAATACCAAAAACCCAAAAGTTCACTATAAAGTAGGAAGTCCAATGCAAAAGTTCTCATTGGTTTTAAAGAAAATATTGCCAGATAAAGTTTATGAACGCCTGTTATTGAATCATTATAAATTGTAGTTTTGTCTGCTCACTTTTTTAAAGTCCTAGCGCAGCACAAAACTGTTATTTAAACTAAAGAAACCATATGAAATTTTTTATTGATACCGCAAATTTAGATCAAATTAAAGATGCTCAGGAGCTTGGTATTTTAGACGGGGTCACTACTAATCCTTCTTTAATGGCAAAGGAGGGGATCACCGGAAAGAATAATATTCTAAAACATTATGTTGATATCTGTAATATTGTAGAAGGCGATGTATCTGCCGAAGTTATTGCAACCGATTTGCAGGGAATGATAAGAGAAGGAGAGGCTTTAGCAGATTTACACCCACAAATTGTTGTAAAAGTTCCCATGATTCGCGATGGGGTAAAAGCGCTTAAATATTTTGCAGATAAAGGTATTCGAACAAATTGCACACTTGTTTTTTCACCGGGACAAGCCCTTTTAGCTGCTAAAGCCGGAGCAACGTATGTTTCGCCGTTTATCGGAAGATTAGACGATGTATCTTCAAATGGAGTACACCTTATTTCAGAAATAAGACATATTTATGACAATTATGGGTATGAAACACAGATTTTGGCGGCTTCAATACGACATACCATGCATATTATTGACTGTGCCAAAGTAGGTGCCGATGTTATGACAGGTCCTTTATCTGCTATTGAAGGACTACTTAAGCACCCTTTAACGGATATAGGATTAGAAAAGTTCTTAGCTGATTATAATAAGGGCAATTAATTCAATTACCGCTGTAAGGAATAAGCAATATAGTTTATTAAGCTTCTAAAATTGGCTTTTAGAAAGAAGTGTATACGTTGGCAAAACCATCTACAATTATGCCATCATTTGCAATTATGCTCCTGTTAGGATCATAGACAATGAGTGTATGTGCAACGTCCTCAAAATTATCGGTCCAAAATTGCTCGCTTTTATCTAATTGAGAAACTTCGAGCATATTATTCCATCGGGAAAGGTCAGTTCGCACATTTAGGCCAATGAAGGTGTATTCCGGATATTTTTCTTTTAATAAATTAATCCGTTTAATCATATTGGTAAAATGCCTTTTTCTAGGTGCTGACCAGAAGTAAAATACAACCGTTTTATCTTTTCCAATTTCTTTGATGGAAACCTTGTTGCCTTCAGAATCATATACCAGGAATTCCGGGAGTTCCTTTTGGGGTTGTAAATTTCTAACCCCGTCATAAAGCCCGTTTATTTCATGAATGTGTCTATTGTTCCCGGACATTTGATGAAATTCCTTAATGAAAACTTCAATATTTTCTTCTTTGTCATACTTGAGCAAATAATCCATTGCGACATTCCGAAATAAATTATCTCTGAGTTCATTCTGTTTTATCAGGCTATCTATTAGCTTAAGTTTATGTTGATTATAATGTAGTTGGTTTTTAGCCATCTTAATATTCGTCTTACAGCCATTTTTGCAATCCATATATGAAAGGTTGCCTAAATGATATTTCATGAAATTGTAATATGGACGATAATAACTAAGGCCGTTGTCATCATACTTGATATCAGCACGATAGTCGTAAAAATCAGGGGGAAGATTGTGAATAGACTTTTCACCTTTTTTCCTTTTATGATAAAAAGGATAGGCTTCTTTGAAGATGTAGGAAGTGTACATTATACCAGCTTTTGCTATTTCCATAGCGCCCTCGGAGAGCTCTGCCTCGGTCGAGAGCTTATTAAGGGCTTCGAGCTTTACATTTTTTAAAGAATCTATTTTCAACCTGAATGATTCTGGCTCCAGGTCATAGTATTTATAAATCAGCTCTTCTTCCTGTTCATTGGCCAGAAACATTTCTAAAAGAAAGTTATTTCCCTGTTCGTTTGATCCTGAAAAAACGAGCGATTCATCAAAATCAACGGTATTAAGTCTTAACTGTATACTATCACCGTCTTCTAAAATCACATATTGTTCTTCCGGAAAGTGATAAAAATGGTGAAGTCCATCATCTACTGAATCTAATTTGAAGGAAAATCTGTTATTCTCATCAAGATGTGCGGTGTCGAGAGCCATGTCTCCTTTGTAAAGAACAACATACTCGCTGGTAGGGTTCACAATTTCACCGCCAAAATAAACCTCAGAAGTTTTCCTTTGCGCGGTATTACAAGCTGCCAGTAAGAAAATAATAAAATATAGTAAAGTTTTATTCATATAATTTTCGCTGCCTACAGTATACAAAACTAGTCAAACCAATAGGCTGTAGCTGTTAAGGCACAGTTAAAAGTTCACAATCATTGTTAATTGGGAAAGCCCATGATTCGCATCGCGGATAATTGCCACTTAGGATTATTTTTCCCTATTTTTGCAAAAATTTTAAAAACACAAGTATGTTATCTGTTTCCAATTTATCAGTTCAATTTGGTAAAAGAGTACTTTTTGATGAAGTAAATGTCAGTTTCACTCAAGGCAACTGCTATGGTATTATTGGTGCCAATGGGGCAGGGAAATCTACGTTTTTAAAAATACTCGCGGGTGAAATTGACCCAACCTCCGGCAGCGTAAACCTGGAGCCAGGAAGGCGCATGTCTGTTTTGGAACAAAATCACAATGCATATGACGAGGTAGCAGTTCTGGAGACCGTTGTTATGGGTAACAAACCTTTATATAAAATTAAAAAGGAGATAGATGCTCTTTATGCGGACTATAACGATGAAAATGCCGATAGAATTGGAGAGCTTCAGGTAACTTTTGAAGAAATGAATGGTTGGAACGCAGATAGTGATGCGGCTACCTTGCTTTCTAATTTAGGAATTCCGGAGGTATTGCATTATACCTTAATGTCTGAAATGGATTCCAAATTAAAAGTTCGTGTTCTTTTAGCTCAGGCTCTATTTGGTAACCCGGATGTTTTAATCATGGATGAGCCTACTAACGATTTGGATTACGAGACTATTACCTGGTTAGAAAATTTCCTTGCTTCTTATGAAAATACCGTGATTGTTGTTTCTCATGACCGTCACTTTTTAGATGCTGTTTGCACCAATATTGCCGACATAGATTTTGGTAAGATCAATTCTTTTTCCGGTAATTATTCTTTTTGGTATGAGAGCAGTCAATTGGCAGCCAGGCAAAGGGCTCAACAAAATAAAAAGGCAGAAGACAAGGCCAAGGAATTACAAGAGTTTATTCAACGTTTTAGCGCCAATGTTGCCAAAAGTAAACAGGCAACATCAAGAAAAAAAATGTTGGAAAAACTTAAAATTGAGGATATTAAACCATCGAGCAGGAGATACCCTGCAATAATTTTTGAACAGGAACGAGAAGCCGGAGATCAAATTTTAAATATTGAGAATTTATCGGCGAAAAGTGAGGATGGGGAAATACTATTCCAAAACCTTAATCTGAATTTAGCAAAAGGAGATAAAGTAACTATTTTGTCCAGAGATTCGAGGGCTACAACTGCTTTCTATGAAATTATCAATGGTAAAAGAAAAGCAGATACTGGCACCTGTCACTGGGGAATTACTACAATACAATCCTATTTGCCTGCAGATAATTCTGAATATTTCAATGAAAATTTAAATTTGGTGGATTGGTTGAGGCAATGGGCCAAAACCGAAGAGGAAAGAGAGGAAGTATATATCCGCGGATTTTTAGGTAAAATGCTGTTTAGTGGGGAGGAGGCCTTAAAAAAATGCACGGTTCTATCCGGAGGTGAAAAAGTACGATGCATGCTTAGCAGAATGATGATGATCAGAGCTAATGTTCTGATGTTGGATGAGCCTACCAATCACCTTGATCTTGAAAGTATAACGGCCTTTAACAATTCGCTTAACAATTTTAAAGGCACTGTATTATTTACTACTCATGATCACCAATTCGCTCAAACAGTGGCAAATAGGATCGTAGAATTGACTCCAAAAGATACTATAGACAGATATTTAACGTTTGATGAATATATGTCTGACAAGGCTATACGAGAACAACGTGATAAAATGTATGCAATACCCGTATAGCTGAATAGGACTTCCCAAATCCTAATGCTATGCAAACCTACAGAATTTACTTTCTATTGCTTGCCCTATTCGTGGTGCGGTGCAGCGACAATACCGATGGAGATCTGGAATCCAAAGAAGAATTCCCGAATGTAGATACAACCTACTCACTCCTAATGCAAACCAATGATCTTCTAACTCAAATTAACCTGAACGCAGACGGTGAGACAATTTTCTTAGATCCGGGTATAAGTGAATTTGAAAGTAGTGCGCTTCCTGCAGTTACTTACAGAGACGGTCACGAAATAAGTATTTTCAATCTTCGAACAGATTGTTCAGGAAGAGTTTCTTTGTATGATTTTAAAAATGATGCTTTGCAAAAAACGATTGTTTTTGATGATCTGGGAAATTGTGATCTTGAAGTTCGGGCGCTGGCGCATTCAGGAAATGACTTCTACATTGGCTATGAGGTTCCCGGGGAAGGCCTAAAAGAGACGCTATATTATTTTCGAACCATTGATATCTCAAATTCAGAACCGGAAATTGTTGATATTGAGTTGGATAAAAGACCTTTACAGGCTATTTTTTCAAATAATATGGTATTTATTTTATCAGTGGATTTAGAAGATGATAATAGAAATTACCTTAAGGTGTTTGATACTGTAAATGAAGAATTTGTAGCAGATATAAACCTCGGATTTGATGTGCTGAAACTCTTTAAATCTGAAGGTGGCAATATAATAGTCAGTTATCCCGAATTACACAATATTGTTAGTAGTTCTTCAATGGCGATAGTAAAAACCACGCGTTATGAGGCCGGTAAAGAACCCCGATTTGGGGATTCTGAGTCTTCCTCCAGCGATGAGCAGGGTAATTTATACTATTCAATGCCGACCAATTTTGCAGGGACTTCATATCCCACTATTCCGGCAGTTTTTGACTTCGAAACTAATACCGCGATTCTGTATTACTATGAGAATTTTTTATCTGAACAGGAACAATCAGTTGAATTCAAAATTGGTAGTACTACAATGGTTTCATATGATGCCAAGAACAATTTAATTGTAATTGGATATAAGAAGTCAGGAGAGCCGGATAAAGGAGGGTTGTTGCGCATCAGACCTATTCCCAATCCCGCATTTATAGATAATATAGACCTTAGTGGCGTCCCATTTCAGATATATACAAACTAAAGAATAGCAACAGGAATCTTGATAAGTGTTTTTGTGTTTGCGTTAGAATTCTTCCTCAGGCATTAAAATATTTACTATTCCATATAGCCGGGTTAAAATTCTTACCTAAAGCGAACCCGTAAAAAATAACTACCGCGGCGATAGACTTAAACATAAAAAAGAATATTATCATGAACTCCATCTGCGAACTTGATTTTGAAAAAAGACCGTTCGGAACAACAAGCGTAGTTAGAAAACTAATCAATATTACAAGAAGTGTAAGATTGATAATGTTCTTAAATGGCCAAACCAGAATCCGGCGCAATGAATGCAGATCGTTGCCCCATTTATCAATTAAATAAAAATATCCATTCCCAATTGGAGCAAATAACAGGGGATCATCTTTATCCGCTAATTTGAAAAGCTTTGAAGGTGCTACTATTTTAAAGCCCTCAATTTCCATGTTATGTTTTTCTTCCAGTAATTTTATCTTCCCGATCGTTTCATCAGGAATTTCACCTTTAAAATACTTTGAATCAAGGAAGCGAAGTCTGTAATTAATGCAGATATCCTTAATTTGATCAATGTGAAAAATTCTATCTGTCTCTAAAAGGTCAAAGTCGAAATTATTTTCTACCCTATTGCTTTTACCAGCTATTTTCTTTAGAATTTTTTCATCCTCCCGGGCAGATTCCCGCAGGAGTAAATAAACTTCATTAATAATTTGTTCCTCGGAGTACTGCCGTTTAGCCTTATATAGTTGCTCCTGAATATTTGTAGACTTAAATAACATTGGTTTCCTTTTATAGCAATTGGCCCAAAAATAATGATTTGAGTTTATGAAACAAATTCTGTTTAACATTTAAGCAATGTTAATATTTTGTTAAATTCTTTCAAATGCATTTTCAATAAATTGTATGTCCCATCCAGATTTGTATCTTGTCGGCTTTCGTATACCGTTCATCGATAATTTCAAATAAGATAAATTAGATTCCATGAAATATTTGGCCACCCCCCTAAGCCTACTTGCCTTATTGGCTGCTTCTACAACTTTTTCTCAAACTTCCCTGGCTTCTGTTTCTAATGATCTTTTAAAGAAAACAATTATTCGGAGTACCGAGGAATCTCAAAGTCACAAAATGCTTCATGCTGCGGTAAAAGCTGCCGATCTTGAAGAAACACTTGCCGGAGACGGACCATTTACTGTTTTTGCCCCTTCAGATGGCGCCTTTGAAAAAATGTCTTCAGATAAGATATCCGAGTTATTAAGACCAGAAAACAAGAAGGCATTGCAGTCTTTAGTTACTTATCATATAGTTGCCGGTAAACTCACAGCTTCCAAGATATTACGAGCTATGTGCAGGGGTAAAGGTAGTGCCATTTTAACCACAGTTCAGGGTAATGAGTTATTAGTCACTATGGATGGACTGGACATTGTTCTAACAGACTGTTTTGGTAATATGGCCAGGATAACCTCTGCGGATTTCAATCAGAGTAATGGAGTCATTCACGAAATTGACAGTGTAATTTTACCCAATCAATTTTAATCTATCGCAGCACTGCACCTAACTCTTTTTCAAAGCGCTGTTGCAATTTTTTCATAATCTTATCAATCTGCTTATCCGTTAGTGTTTTATGTGGATCCCCGATAGTAAACCCAAGAGCGTATGATTTTTTTTCCGGAGGGAGATTCTTTCCGGTATAAACGTCAAAAAGTGTTATGCTTTTGAGTAGATTCCTTTCTGTATCGTATGCAATAGTTTTGATTTCATCAAAAGATATACCTGTGTCCAATAGTAGAGCCAAATCTCTTTTTACCTCAGGGAATCGCGAAATTTTCTCAAAAATTATTTCATTCTTACTAATAATCTTTGATAATGCGTCCCAATTAAAATCGGCATAAAATACATCTTGTTTGATATCAAATTCTTTTAAAATAGCTTTTTGAATCATTCCAAAGGAGACCAATTCAGTTTTATTCTTATTCAGGCTCAGACCTTCATGGAATATGTCATTCTGTTCGGAGAAAGATTCGTAATTAGTGATACCAAGGCGCTCTAAAACCAGCTCAACGGCTGCTTTTAGAAAATAAAAATCTGTAGGCTTTGAAGGTGCGATCCAACTGTTCTCATTGCGAATTCCCGTGACAATTAAGCTTAAGTGCTTAGATTCTATATATTTCGATTTGATTTGCTGGTATGTTTTCCCGAATTCAAAAAAATTCAGGTTCTGTTTTTTTCTGTTTATATTATATGAAACAGTTTCTAGAGCATTGAATAACATGTTTTGTCTCAAAACTGACAAATCTGTACTTAGCGGATTTAATATAGTAACCCTAGATTCTTCAGAATTATTATCTATTAATTTGTCATAACCAGGAGTGGTTAAGCTATTGGTCAAAATTTCATAAAAACCTCTGGAAGCCAGCAAGTCACCAATTAGTTTTTCAAGTTTATGATCTTCAAACCTGCTGGTGCTGGCAATAGAAGCATTAAGCTTTTCTTTGGAATCTATGTTGTTGTATCCGTAAACGCGTAAAATTTCTTCAATTACGTCCACTTCTCTTTGCACGTCTACCCTGTAAAATGGAATAAGTAGTCCTAATCCGGATTCGGTAGCGTTTTTAACCTTTATATCCAGGGAGGCTAAAATGGACTTAATTGTGTCTGCCGGTATTTTTTGACCAATTAAAGCCTCAATTTTTTCAAAAGAAAGAAATACCTGATAATCATCTTTTTTTCGTGGATATAGATCAATGATATCAGACGTAATATCTCCCCCGGTGATCTCTCGTATTAGTAAGGCTGCCCTGCGAAGGCAATATTCTACATTATTTATATCCACACCTCTTTCAAAACGAAATGAGGCATCTGTATTTAAACCGTGCCGTTTTGCGGTCTTTCTAATTGAAACAGGGTCGAAATAAGCACTTTCAAGAAATATTGATTTTGTATTTTCCGTTACACCTGTATTAATACCTCCAAAAACTCCGGCGATACACATTGGTTTCTCATCATCGCAAATCATGAGGTCTTCTTTATCCAATATGCGTTCCTCACCGTCCAGGGTCATAAATTTAGTTCCCGATGGTAAGGTTTTTACAATTATCTTTTTTCCCAGAATTCTATCGGCATCAAAAGCGTGCAAGGGTTGTCCCAATTCGTGCAGAACATAATTTGTGGCATCAACCACGTTGTTAATAGGGCTAAGACCAATAGCGCGCAGCCTGTTTTTTAACCAATCCGGTGAAGGCTGAACAATAAGATTACTGAGTGTTACGCCACAATACCTAGGCGCAAGATTATTATTTTCAACAGATACATCTATTTTAAGCGATCTGTTTTCAACATTGAAATTACTTACAGAAGGAGTAATAAGTTCTGTGTGAATATCTCTTTGAATCAACCCGGCCTTCAGATCCCTCGCCACTCCATGATGGCTCATGGCATCGGCCCTGTTTGGTGTTAAGCCAATTTCAAAAACTTCATCATTCTCTATTTTAAATATTTCAGAACAAGCAGTTCCGGGAATGAGGCCTTCACTTAAAATCATTATACCATCATGGTTGTCACCTAAGCCTAACTCATCTTCTGCACATATCATTCCGTGACTCTCAACACCTCTAATTTTTCCTTTCTTAATTTTCAGGGTTTCACCCTCGTTTGTGTGTAGTGTGGAACCAATGGTAGCCACAGGTACCATTTGACCTTCGGCCACATTTGGGGCACCACAAACTATTTGAACAGGTTTTTCTAAACCAATATCAACCGTTGTAAGTTTTAACCTATCTGCATCCGGATGTTTTTCACAGCTTAAGACATGACCTACAACTATGCCCTCTAAAGAACCGGGAATAGACTCGAATAGGGAAATACCTTCTACTTCAAGACCTAAATTGGTTAGAAGTTCCCCTGTTTTTTCTGCTTCCCAGTCGAGTTTAAGAAACTGCTTTAACCAGTTATAGGAAATTTTCATTGGTTAGTTTTAGCCTGCAAAGATAAAACAAAGGACTTACACATTCAATATACCGGAGGATGATTAGCTTTATTTTTTATTGAAGGATTTTAATCGTTATTTCGCATTAAATATTAGAACTAATCTTATGAGAAGATTTTACTGCTTTTCTCTACTTCTTTTAACTTTACTTTCCTGTGTTAACCCCAAAAATGAAGGGCTACGAGAGGGTAGGTGGTCCGCGCAATTGGAGGTGATGGACAAAGAGGTTCTTCCCTTTAATTTTGATTTAAAAAAAGAGCATTCAGGGTATGTAATCAATATTTACAATGCAGAAGAAACTATTCATGTTGACGAGATTGATATCAATAATGATAGTATAAAAATTAAAATGCCCGCGTTTGAAGGCTATATCTCAGGGACGTTTAGTGATTCAGCTATTAAGGGTGATTTTATAAAGGAAAGCCTGGATAGAATTGTCCCATTTAATGCCGTATTTGGAGATAGTACAAGATTTCGTAGCTCAGAAAATGCCCGATTAAATGTTTCCGGGATATGGGAAACCAAATTCAGTCCGGATACAGAAGACGAGTATTTGGCAAAAGGAATTTTTTCGCAGGAAAAAAACAGGGTAAGTGGGACCTTTAGAACTAACACAGGGGATTATAGATATTTAGAAGGAATTGTAGATGGGGATAGTTTAAAATTATCAACTTTTGACGGAGCTCACGCTTTTTTGTTTACGGCAAAGGTGACGGATAGCAGTTTAACCGGAACTTTTTATTCAGGAAATCATTTTAAAGAGCCTTTTATTGCTCACCGGAATGACCAATTTGAATTGGCTGATGAAGAGTCACTCACATTTTTAAAAGAGGGATATGAAGAATTGCAGTTTTCGTTTCCTAATGCCAATGATGCTCTTATTTCATTAGAAGATCCCAGATTTAATGGCAAAGTTGTAGTTGTTCAAATTATGGGAACCTGGTGCCCGAATTGCCTGGATGAAACTAAATTTTTGTCGGAATATGTAAAAACCAGAAAACGAGACAATTTTGAGGTGGTTGCATTAGCTTTCGAGTACGCAAAGACCAAAGACCTGGCGTTCAAAAGAATTGAAAGACTTAAAAACAGAGTAGGGGTACCTTATCCAATACTTCTGGCGCAGTACGGCAGTTCAAACAAGATCAAGGCAAATGAAAAACTCCCAATGTTAAATCATATTTTGTCATACCCAACAACTATATTTATTGATAAAAGAGGAAAAGTAAGAAAGATTCATACCGGATTTAACGGACCGGCTACAGGGCAAAAGTATATTGATTTTAAGGAAGATTTTAATGATTATATTGAATTACTACTAAGTGAATAATTCACTATTTAATTTAGCTGGTTCCGGCACCAATGATCATCTTTCTTAAATTATTGTAGATTTTCCTAACCAAATGTTTTCACGGTTGATTATGAGATGATCATCCAATTCCCTTATGTTGCTGGAAATAAAATCACCAACATAATTTGTCCCATATTTACTGTTTTTATCCAAGTCAGGGGTTACTATTTCATTTTTCATTGACTTCAGAACCGCTATTACAACTGCTTTCGACTCTTCATCCAGTTTAAAATGATCTAGCAGCATAGCCGCTGATAAAATTGATGCTATAGGGTTAGCTATATCTTTATCTTTAGCCTGAGGATAAGAGCCGTGAATGGGCTCAAAAAGTGCGTTTTTCTCTCCCACTGAAGCGGAAGGCAATAGTCCAATTGAGCCACCAATTGCGCTTCCTTCATCAGACAGAATATCACCAAACATATTTTCAGTAAGAATTACATCAAATTGGCTGGGATTAAGTATTAGTTGCATTGCTGCGTTGTCTATGAATAAAAAATCTAATGCAATTTCCGGATAACTTTCTCCAATTTTTGAAACCACTTTTCGCCATAATCTCGAAGATTCCAGGACATTTGCCTTGTCTACGAGTGTTACTTTCTTTCGTCTTATTTTAGCTGCCTTGAATGCCAAATGAGCAATACGGCTAATTTCTGCCTCAGAATAAGTGCATAGGTCAGAGGCAACGGTACCATCTTTACTCAGGTGCTTCTCACCAAAATAAACCCCACCAATAAGTTCGCGATAGATTACAAAATCAGTACCACGGATAATTTTTTTCTTTAGCGGGGATCTGTCAATAAGGGATGGAAATACTTTTACCGGTCGGATATTGCTAAAAAGATCCAGCTCTTTCCTTAATTTCAAAAGGCCTTGCTCCGGCCTGATTTTGGCATCGGGATCATTGTCATATTTAGGGTCTCCGATTGCACCGAACAATACTGCATCTGAATCTTTACATAATTTCAAAGTGGCATCAGGAAGTGGGTTACCCGTTTTATCTATTGCCTCTGCTCCAACAATCGCTTCAGTAAATTCAAATTGATGACCAAAGATCTCCTCAACAGTTTGAAGGCACTTTACGGTTTGAGCAGACACTTCGGGTCCAATTCCGTCACCAGGTAAAAGTGCAATTTTAAGGTTCATTTATGCGATACTTTCAATATTTATTGGACTTGCTTCGATTATTTGATGGATATCATTGTCAACGATTTCTTTTTTCCGGTCTGCAAATTTTAAGAATTCAGTATAAACACTATCCAATTGTACTTTGGTGAGTTCATAACCTACTTTTTTGGCTCTGTATGCCAATGCTGCTCTACCACTTCTTGCGGTAAGCACTATGGAAGATTCGTTGACTCCAACATCTTCCGGATCAATAATTTCGTAAGTTTCTCGTTTTTTGATCACTCCATCCTGATGTATTCCGGAACTATGCGCAAACGCATTTGAACCGACAATAGCTTTGTTGGGCTGTACCACCATTCCCATTTTATTTGAGACCATTTGGCTGGTACTGTATAATAATTTGCTGTTAATATTGGTATCCAGATTAAGATCCGGGTGCTGTCTTAAAATCATCACAACTTCTTCAAGAGAAGTATTTCCTGCTCTTTCTCCAATACCATTAATTGTACATTCTATCTGTCTGGCGCCGTTTATGACTCCAGAAATAGAATTAGCTGTTGCTAAGCCCAGGTCATTATGACAGTGACAAGAAAGTTTAGCTTTGTCAATTCCTTTTACATTCTCTCTGAGATATTTCATTTTTGCACCATACTCCTCCGGAAGACAATATCCTGTAGTATCAGGTATATTTAATACAGTAGCTCCTGCTTTAATAACAGCTTCGCATACACGCGCCAGGTACTCATTATCTGTCCTTCCTGCATCTTCAGCATAAAATTCAACATCCTCTACAAATGTTTTTGCATACTTGACGGCATCAACTGCTCTTTCCAGAATTTTATCCTGTGTTGAATTAAATTTGTATTTTATATGTGAATCAGAGGTGCCAATTCCCGTGTGAATTCTGGGTTTTATTGCATACTTTAAAGCTTCGGCGGCTACTTCGATATCTTTTTTAACAGATCTTGTCAATCCACATACCGTTGCTTTCTTTACAATTTTTGCAATTTCATTGACAGAATTGAAATCACCGGGGCTCGAAATTGGAAATCCGGCTTCAATAATATCAACGCCTAATTCATCCAGGCGTTCTGCAATTACAAGCTTCTGTTTGGAATCTAGTTTACAGCCCGGAACTTGTTCACCATCCCTGAGTGTAGTATCAAAAATGTCTACCTTATCTTTACTCATTATTTTTGCATAATTTTAGTCATAATACGAATATATAGTTAGGAATGCGAATTGCTTTTATACCTATGATTCATTTACAACGTTAATTTACTTTTCAGCATTCGTAAAGTACTGAAAAACAAATATATAAATTACATTTTTTACGATGACAAATGTCCATAAAGATTCATTGTTTGTATTAGTTAAATCTCTTTCTAAATCTGAAAAGAGACAATTTAAACTATATGTGGGTCGTCTTGGAGTTAATACAGATGCCAAATTTCTTGCGCTTTTTAACTTACTTGATAAACTTAAGAGATATGATGAAAAGGCCATTTTAGAAAGTGGAATTGTTAAAAAAACACAGCTTTCTAATCTAAAAGCGCATTTGTATAAACAGATTTTAGTGAGTTTAAGATTAAATCCGGTAAATCAAAATATTAGAGTTCAAATTAGAGAGCAATTAGACTTTGCCACTATTCTTTATCAAAAAGGCTTGTATAAGCAAAGCCTTAAGATTTTGGATAAAGTAAAAGGGGTAGCAATAGATAATGAAGAGAAAAATATTGCCTATGAAATAGTGGAACTGGAAAAAATTATAGAAACGCAATATATTACGAGGAGTATTCCGGATAGGGCAGATGAATTGGTTCAGCAGGCAAAGAAATTATCCGAGCAGAATGTAATGACAAGCAAACTTTCCAATTTATCTCTTCAGCTATATGGAATGATGTTAAAAGTAGGCTACGTACGAAATGATGAAGACCTTCACCGCGTAAGACGCTATTTCTCGGATCATCTACCCGAATATAAGATTGAAGATCTTGGTTTTAGAGAAAAGCTATGGTTGTATAAAGCTCATTTGTGGTATAGTTTTTTAATACAGGACTTCTTATCGTGTTATAAATACGCCAGTAAATGGGTAGATCTGTTCTACGAGAATAGAAATATGATTTATTTAAATCCTGTTTTCTTTTTGAAAGGGAATCACTATTTATTGGAATCATTGTTTTTTGTAAAATATAGTTCACAATTTAAAGAGACACTTGAAAAATTAGAGGCTATTGTAGGTGATAAAGAATTTTCTAAAAATGACAACATATCATCTTTAGCATTCCTGTATATTTATTCAAATAAGTTAAATCTTCATTTCCTTGAGGGGACATTTGACAAAGGATTATACCTCGTAAAAATAATTGAATATGGGATTACCAAACACAGCGATCGCATAGACCAGCATCATATAATGATATTCTATTATAAAATTGCTTGTCTGTATTTTGGTGTTGGAGATAATAAAACCTGTATAAAGTACTTAAAGAAGATCATTGACAATAAAAGTTTAAAGATGAGGGAAGATCTTATGTGTTTTGCCAGGGTTTTAAGCTTAGTGGCGCATTATGAGGCAGGAATGGACTATCATCTTGAGATTCAGCTAAAAAGCACCTATAAATTTTTGCTCAAAATGAATGATCTTCAGGCCGTTCAGAAAGAAATGATCAAATTCTTAAGAAAGTTAGGCAACATTTATCCTCATGAATTAAAAGCTGAATTTCAAAAACTTTATGATGAGCTGAAGAAATATGAAGATCATCCATATGAAAAACGAGCCTTTCTATATTTGGATATACTCTCCTGGCTGGAAGGTCATTTACAGAATAAACCGGTAGGACAAATTATCCGGGAGAAGGCGTTGGCAGTTACTCGTTAATTAGCCCGGAAGATTGCATATTAAAATCTTTTACTAGGCTTTTGGGAATTTCGTTGAACTCATTATTTTTGGCCATTTCCCTCACTTTTACGGGGTCGAAATTACCATTGAAGTAAAGAAAGGAACCATTTACATTATTGTTGTTGTAGATTAGAATTTCCTTTACCGTATTCCGTTTTTCCCGAATGGATATTACATTTCTTTTTAACTCGTCATTTTTTCGAAATACTTCAATAAAAGAATTTCCGGTAATTGAATTCATTTGATTATTCAGATATTGAGTGCGGGCAGCCGTGGTGCTGGGAAATTGCATATATCTTAAATCCTTTGTATTTCCAATAAGCGATTTCATTTCAGGTGAAATATTGCTTAAAAGGCTCAGCATGAATTGAGGTACACGAATAGCGGTAACCTGACTATCATTTTTATGAGTATTGTAGAAATTATCTATGGAGTTAGAACTTCCGCAAGCCGAAAATATCAACACAAAAACAAGAAGTATAAATTTTTTGATCATACCGTATTTATCGTTTAAAAGATTAAAAAAAGCACAAATAGAATTTACGGTTTAAGAGGATTTGTTCTAAAAGTAGGGAAAATTTACGAACAGGCATCCCATATTGGATCTTCAAAGGTAGGCGCCGTTAACTTAATAGTTTCCTTTTTAACAGGATGCAAAAATTCTATGCTTCGTGCGTGTAAATGGATACTTCCATTTTTATTACTGCGGTCAAAACCATATTTCAAATCTCCCTTAATTGGGCATTTTATGGCTGCAAGCTGTGCCCGAATCTGATGATGCCTTCCGGTTTTTAAATTTATTTGCAATAAATAATAATTATCGAGTTTTTTTAGCATTTGGTAATCCAAAACAGCCTTTTTACTATTGGGAACCTCTTTAATATGGGCATAAGACTTATTCTGTTTAGTGTTTCTGACCAGCCAGTGTTCCAGGGTATCCTGTTCTTTATCGGGCTGATTTTTTACAATTGCCCAATATATTTTTTTCGCTAACTTTTTTGAAAACAATTCATTTAATCTGGAAAGTGCTTTTGAAGTACGTGCAAATACAACTATGCCGGAAGTAGGTCTGTCTATTCGGTGAACGACACCCAAAAAAACTTTGCCGGGCTTGTTATATTTCTTTTTGATGTATTGTTTAACAATCTCACTTAAAGGGATATCACCTGTTTTATCACCCTGAACAATATCACCTGGTCTTTTGTTAATGACAATTATATGGTTATCCTCATATAATAAGAGAAGATTTTGTGAATTGGTCCTGATTTTCTTATCCACTATCTTTAATATTGCTCATCATCACTCGGAAAATCCTGGCTTTTCACATCACTTACATATCGTGAAATGGCATTTCCCATATCTTCATAAAGATTCATGTATCTGCGCAAAAATCGGGGATTGAATTCATGGGTCATTCCAAGAAGGTCATGGATTACCAATACCTGGCCATCCGCAAATTTCCCACCACCTATTCCTATTGTTGGTATAGAAATAGTTTCTGAAACTTTTTTTGTCAATAAAGCGGGTATTTTTTCAAGTACAATGCCAAAACATCCAAGTTTCTCAAGAATTTCAGCATCTGCTAATAATTTCTCTGCTTCATGTTTTTCTTTGGCCCTTACAGTATATGTACCAAATTTATAAATGGCCTGAGGGGTTAAGCCAAGATGTCCCATAACAGGAATACCTGCATTCAGGATTCGTTTTACGGATTCTTTAATTTCAACACCTCCTTCAACCTTTATTGCATGAGCGCCACTCTCCTTCATAATTCTGATAGCAGAACGAAGCGCTTCTTTGGGATCACTCTGATAACTTCCGAAAGGAAGATCAACGACTACCAAAGCCCTGTTTACTGCTCGTATTACAGAAGAGGCGTGATATATCATCTGATCAAGGGTTATTGGCAATGTAGTCTCATGCCCCGCCATAACATTGCTGGCAGAATCGCCAACCAAAATGATGTCAACTTTGGCATCATCAACAATTTTCGCCATAGAATAATCATAAGCGGTTAGCATAGAAATTTTTTCTCCCTGCTTCTTCATTTCTATTAAGGACTTTACCGTAACCCTTTTGTACTCTTTTTTTGAAATAGACATCACTTTGTTTTTGGCGAGATAAATGTAAGGAGTTTTGTTCAATTCATAAGGGCAGGGAAAAGCCTTTAATTTATTTCCTATTTTGGCTTATAATTTGAAACCATTGAAAAATGAGGGTATTTATAGGTTTAGTTTTGATTTGTAGTTGTGGAATTATAAATGCACAGCTAAATGAAAAAGAGGAAGTTAAGAAGACAGTTCAATTGTTTTTCGAAGCATTTCACGATCAGGATTCCACACTCATAAAAAGTACAACCGGGTCCGGAATAATTATGCAAACCATTGGCCGTGATAAAGAGGGTACCAGTGTTGTTAAGACCTCAGATTTCGATGATTTCCTAAAATCCATAGTTAGTATTCCTGACTCTATAAAATTTCAAGAAAAACTACTTTCATATCAAATTAAGGTTGATGGTAGTATGGCCAATGCATGGACTCCCTATGAACTTTGGATCAACGATTCATTGAGTCATTGCGGAGTAAATTCATTTCAATTACACAAACAAGACGGTACCTGGAAGATCATTTATCTTATAGACACCAGACGCCGGGAGCATTGTAATTAGAATAATAGATCTTATTTCTACCGGTTATCAATCCCTTCTAACATACTATGGACCAAAGTGCTACTCAGTAATAGCTACCCCTGGTAGTGACATCCTGTCAGTTTTTTCCTGTTGGCATACTGTTTGTCATTAAATTAAACGTTGAACTATGGATAAATATTAACTATAAAATAAAATAGATGAGCAAGATTATAGGAATAGATTTAGGAACAACAAACTCGTGCGTTTCCGTAATGGAAGGCAATGAGCCGGTTGTGATACCCAACGCCGAAGGTAAGCGAACTACCCCTTCTGTCGTTGCGTTTGTAGAAGGTGGTGAAATCAAAGTTGGGGATCCTGCTAAAAGACAAGCAGTAACTAACCCAAAAAACACAATATATTCCATTAAACGTTTTATGGGGAATAAATTCTCGGAATGTCAAAAAGAAATTGACAGAGTACCCTATAAGGTTGCTAAAGGAGATAATAATACACCTAGAGTAGATATTGATGGACGTTTGTATACGCCTCAGGAAATTTCGGCAATGGTGCTGCAAAAAATGAAGAAAACAGCTGAAGATTATTTAGGACAGTCTGTTACTTCTGCCGTAATTACAGTTCCTGCGTATTTTAATGATGCTCAAAGACAAGCAACAAAAGAGGCAGGAGAAATTGCAGGTCTTAAGGTAGAAAGAATAATTAATGAGCCAACAGCAGCTTCATTAGCTTATGGATTGGATAAAAAACACAAGGATCAGAAAATAGTAGTATTCGATTTCGGTGGTGGTACGCATGATGTTTCTATTTTGGAATTAGGAGATGGCGTTTTTGAAGTATTGTCAACAGATGGCGATACTCATTTAGGTGGTGATGATGTTGATCAAAAAGTTATTGACTGGTTGGCCGATGAATTTAATAAGGAAGAGAGCATTGATCTAAGAAAAGATCCAATGGCGTTACAAAGATTGCGCGAGGCAGCAGAAAAAGCAAAAATTGAATTGTCTACTTCTGCACAAACCGAGATTAATCTTCCCTATGTAACTGCTACAGCTTCGGGGCCAAAGCACCTTGTGGTAACATTGACACGCTCAAAATTTGAGCAATTAATTGCCGACCTGGTAAAAAGAACTATTAAGCCTTGTGAAACAGCTTTAAAAGCTGCAGGACTTTCGAAAAGTGATATTGATGAAATTATTTTGGTTGGAGGATCTACTAGGATTCCCGCAGTTCAGGAAGCTGTTGAGAAATTCTTTGGGAAAAAACCATCAAAAGGTGTTAACCCTGACGAAGTTGTAGCTGTTGGGGCTGCTATCCAGGGTGGTGTTCTTACAGGAGATGTGAAAGATGTCTTGCTGCTAGATGTTACTCCATTATCTCTGGGAATTGAGACCATGGGAGGAGTAATGACCAAATTAATTGATTCTAACACTACTATCCCAACTAAAAAATCACAAGTGTTTTCTACAGCAGCAGATAATCAGCCTTCCGTTGAGATCCACGTTTTGCAGGGGGAGAGACCTATGGCTACAGATAATAAAACCATTGGACGATTCCATTTGGATGGAATTCCACCTGCTCAAAGGGGAGTGCCTCAGATTGAAGTAACCTTTGATATTGATGCAAACGGAATTATTAAAGTTTCTGCTACTGATAAGGCTACGAACAAGACGCAGGATATCAGAATTGAAGCTTCTTCCGGACTTACTGAAGAGGAAATCAACAAAATGAAGGCAGAGGCAGAGGCTAACGCAGAATCTGATAAAAAAGCAAAGGAAACTGCAGATAAAATGAATGAGGCAGATAGTATGATATTCCAGACCGAGAAGCAATTAACTGAGTTTGGAGATAAATTATCTGAAGACAAGATATGAAGGTAAAGATGTTGAAACAATAACAGCTGCACTTGATAAAATTAATGAGGCTTGGAAGGTTGCTTCTGAAGAGATGTATAAGGCTCAGGCTGAAGCTCAGCAGGCCGGTGCATCACCTAATGGTGAAGAGACTACTTCTGAAGACACGAAAGAAGGAGATAATGTTGAAGATGTGGATTTTGAAGAAGTAAAATAAAGAACATATAAATTTAGGTATGAAAGGGCGGTTTTCCGCCCTTTTTTATTTTCGGTATGTTATTTGTTTTCATGTTGAGGTATAAACTAGTAATTTTGTGGAGATGCAAAAAATCTATACTACAATCATCTTGGACCTCATCATGGTAATAGGACTTTTCTTATTACCAGGTAAGATTTTTACCCAGGAACCTCAAATTTTCACTTTAGAAGACTTCGACCTAAGGGGAACTGTTAAGTCTTGTCTTGTAATCACGGATTATGGTAAAGAAGAATTCGAATTCAATAGGGAAGGGCTACTCACCAAGAATGTAACACGCTATAGCGATTCTGATTATAATATCACCTATTATAAATATTCAGGGGATCAGTTGATGGAAAAGCGTGATGAGATTTATCTGGAAGGTGAGTTTGATAAGCAGACTTCAATTGCACATTTTTATGAAGTTGATACTACTTCTTCGAAAAAAGTTACGGAAAAAATTATTTCTTATGATGGCGAAGTGCTGGATATTTACGAATATTCATACAATGAAGATGGAAATCTTATAAAAATAATCAGATCGAACAATGCAGGATTTGACGAGACAAATATTGAATATACTACCTACAAGGGCGAAACAACCATAACCTATTTGTTGAATGGTTTGGTTCTTAAATCAATAAGAACTTCTTATAAAAAGAATAGAAAAGGAGTTAAGAACAAAATAGTTCTCACTAAAGAATTTATTGAAGGAATTCCTAATAAAGCCCGGGAAATGATCTACAATTCGGAAAATAAATTAACCTCATTAAAAGAATTTAATTACGATGAAAAAAAGAAATCATTTGTTCCCAATAAGGCTATAAACTATACGTATGATGATACTGGCATGCTTTTAAAGGAGGTTGAAAAAATTGAAAAATCTGTCAACACTAAAGAATATATCTACCAATTCGATGGAGAAGACCAAGGTAATTGGGTGAAAAAAATCATCACACCAAAAAATCTTTTTTCAACCCGAAGTATTACGTATTATCCGGATGAAACAATTGAAGTTGAAGAGTAACACTATTAATTATTAAAAGGTTAGATTATATCCCATTCATTTTTTAGAATTCCATAAACGCAGGTATTTCTTTTAAACCCATCAAGCAAATAAACATTTTCACGAAGTATTCCTTCCAGAACTGCGCCCAGTTTTTCCACAGCTTTTCGGGATCGCGTGTTTCGCTCGTCAATCCGAAAGGAAACTTTCTCAAACACCAGCCCAATGAATGCATGGTTAATTAGCAGATGCTTCATTTCAGAATTAAGTCCGGTACCCTGAAATTTTTTACCAATCCAGGTAGCGCCAATTTCCAATACTTTGTTACTATGATCAATATTCATATATCTCGTACATCCTGCAAAATCCCCATTTTTTTTGTCATAAATAATAAAGGGGATGGAGGTATTTTTTTTCTGTTGATCGAGAGCTGTCTCCACATAAGTTCTGAGTGCAGCGGGAGATTCTATATCAGATGGTGAATATTGAATAAGTTTAGGCTCGGAAGCCACTGAAAGTAAATTAGTATAATTCTCCAGCGTGAGCGGTGAGAGCCTTACTCGTTCATTTTCCAGAGTAATAGGTTTTATCATATCTTCAAATTATTAATAAGCTCTTTTTTAACGATATGACCACCATCAAAAATATGTTCCTTTGCCCTGCCATTAAATATGATCCCGCTTTTTCCTCTCTCAATTGTTAAGCGTTCTTTGGTAAGATATTCATCCTTATTGCCTATAATAATAGATATCTGTGTAGAATCGTCTAAATGTGAAAAATCATTTTTAGTCAGTTCATTTGGTATTCCACCTGCATAAAGCACCAGATGATTACATTTAATTTTGCGCTGAGCCACCCATCTTGTTGCCATTGATACTCCCTGGGAGTAACCAAATATAAGGAGCTTGTGTTTAGATAGGATGTTTTCCTCTTGCAAAATAGCTTCAAGATAGTTAAGGTTATTATTTATTTCAGTTTTGGTATTTTCTTTTGTCAGCCAACTGGCGCCTACATGTTTATAGGAATTATTCAGGTAATATTTGGAAGGTGCCTGTGGGGCAATAATGTAATTGTCTAAAGGATTCAGTTCGTCAAAATATTTCAGGAAATACTTGCTCAAATACCCGATCCCATGAAAAACTATCCAAACATTTTTTGTTTCTTTTGTAAGCTTGTTTAACGTTTCATAGGTGTTTGTGCTTTGATACCTGACAGATTTTTCCAAAGTTTTATTACTCATATTGTTTCAATTGCTATTAGTTGTATTTGAATGCTTAATTTTACGCAAAATTTTTTCTATGAACGAATACAGGGACAAAATACTAAAGGTTTGCAACGATATCCGTAAAAATACCTTGATGGAGACCTTGGAAATTGAATATGTTGATGTAGGAGAAAACTTCCTGGTGGCTAAAATGCCCGTAAATTCTAGGGTTCATCAACCAGACGGCATCTTACATGGCGGTGCCACTGTTGCACTGGCCGAAAGTGTTGGGAGCGCCGCTTCTTATGTATTTCTTGACGCTCAAAAAGTTATTGTACGTGGTATCGAAATATCAGCAAATCATCTTCGGAGTATAAGTGAGGGAGAGGTGTTCGCCAGAGCCACAATTATTCATAATGGAAGAACCACACAATTGTGGGATATCAGAATAACTGACAAAGAAGACAACCTCATCTCATTGTGTAAATTAACCACCATTTCCCTACCAAGAGCCTAGCATGTTTCAAGAACACCTTGGTATGATTGAAGCGCACTGGAAAAGTGAATTACCATTTGTTGCCTATAGAAAACCTAACACCAATAAGGTAATCTCCGTTTTTCAAAATGATTCAGCGCTCCATCAATTACTGGATTTTACCGAGACAGGCTTTGTTTTCGCACCTTATGACAAAAAAGCTCCAGCGGTACTTATTCTCCCTGATAAAGTCTTTTCCCATGAATATCAATTAAGGGAATTCGACTTCAATGACACCAGCTTTCCTGAAATCTTAGAAGAAGACAAAACATATCATATTGAAATAGTAAAAAAAGGGATTAAAGAAATAGGAACTAACAAATTAGAAAAAGTTGTCTTGTCAAGAAAGATTGTGGTTCCCAATCAATCCTCACCCATTAAAATATTTCGAAAGATCCTGGATACTTATCCTAATGCTTTTTGCTATTGCTGGTACCATCCCAAAATTGGTCTTTGGATAGGAGCTACTCCCGAATTACTTTTGCTTAAACAAAATAACTCTTTACTTACCGTGTCTCTGGCAGGTACAACGAAGAGTATGGCAAAAAACAGGCCTTTGTGGCGTAAAAAAGAATTAGAGGAGCAGGAATTGGTTACCTGTCATATAGTCGAACAGCTCAGGAAATACGTCACTGATTTGTCAATTGGTAAAGTTGATTCTGTACGTGCAGGTAATTTATGGCATCTAAAAACTAAAATTTGGGGAACGATTCGCGATTTGGAAATGGAAAAAATAATCCAGGCGTTGCATCCCACCCCGGCCGTTTGCGGACTTCCTGTAAATGAGGCAGAAGCATTTATTAAAAAGTATGAGAATTATGATCGGGAGTTTTATACAGGATATTTAGGAGAACTAAATATGGGTAAAGACAAGAACACGCATCTCTTTGTGAACCTTCGGTGTATGCAGATAAAAGGTGATTCAGGCTTACTTTATGTTGGAGGTGGAATAACTTCGGATTCAAACGCAGAACAAGAATGGATAGAAACAGTTCACAAAAGTGAAACCATGCTAAATATGATATTTAAATGAGTCAATTCATTGGATTAACAATAAGTTCCGTCGTATTTTTGTGTTGCCTATGAAATATTCCAGTATTCCTTCGGCCCAATCGGTTGTTTTCCATTGCAAATCAAGGGGTATTAAGAATGTAGTGATCTCCCCGGGTTCAAGGAATGCCCCATTAGTCATTGGATTTACAAATGACCCTTATTTTTCTTGTTATAGCATAGTTGATGAGCGTTGTGCAGCTTTTTTCGCCTTAGGAATGGCACAGCATTTAAAAATGCCGGTGATAGCTGTTTGTACTTCCGGGAGTGCACTTTTGAATTATTATCCGGCAGTGGCAGAAGCTTTTTATAGTGATATACCGCTGGTAGTAATATCTGCGGATAGACCTGCTTATAAAGTAGATATTGGCGATGGTCAGACTATCAGACAAGAGTCATTATTTGAAAAGCATATAGGTTATTCAGCCAATTTGAAGCAAGATATCTCACATGCGACCGAGACAGTAAAGAAGTTTGATCCTTCTTTATTTCCAAAAGATTATACATTAGAACAACTGCAGTCTAAAATTCAAGGTTTTAATGATGCCCAGTTAAATAACGCCTTGCAGGCAGCAATTATTCAGAAAAGCCCGGTACAAATAAATATACCGTTTGAAGAGCCTTTATATGACATTGAAGAAAATCCGGAGTTAAGCCCTTTTTGTTCCCCATTAGATTTAGAGAAGAATAATGAGGATATAAATTTTCAAGATCTCGCCCAAATTTGGAATTCATGTGAAAAGAAAATGATAATCATCGGGGTTAATGACCCTGGCAGAATCAATTCTGAATATTTAAAGACTCTTGCGAATGATGATTCTGTACTAGTGTTTACAGAGGTTACATCAAATGTAAATAATAAAAACTTTTTTCCAAGTATTGATAGTATCATTGCACCTATTGAAAAATCAAAAGACAAAGACCGGCTTTTTAGAGAACTGCAGCCAGAATTGCTTATAACATTGGGTGGGTTAATAGTTTCAAAAAAGATTAAGGCATTTCTCAGACAGTATAAACCAAAGCATCATTGGCATATAAATAACAAAAAAGCCTTTGACACCTTTTTTAGTCTTACAAAGCACATTAAGACGGATGAAAATTCGTTTTTCGAACAATTTTTGGAGCATATTATAGAGCTGCCCAGTAATTACTTTAGCAAATGGAATGAAGTAAAACATGAATATCTGACTAAAAGGGAAATATATTTGGATCAAATTCCATTTACAGATTTTTTGGCGTTTCAAATTATTTGCTGCGGGATTCCTAAAAACTATCAGTTACAATTGGCAAATAGTTCCACTGTCAGATACGCCCAATTATTTGACATAGACCCTTCACTTAGCGTATTTTGCAATAGAGGCACCAGTGGTATTGACGGAAGTACATCCACCGCGATTGGTTCATCAATTCATTCGGTGAATCCTACCTTGCTGATATCAGGAGATCTGAGTTTCTTCTATGACAGCAATGGCCTTTGGAACTCATATATACGAAACGATTTTAGAATAATAGTAATTAATAATGGTGGCGGGGGGATTTTCAGAATCTTACCAGGTATGGAAAATTCACAGAACTTTGAGACTTTCTTTGAGACCGTACAGGATTTGGATTTGCAAAGTCTTTGTTCATTATATAATATAGCTCATCTGGTAGCTGAAGATCAAAATACCTTAAATACCATCTTGTCTACATTTTATATGCCTTCTAAAACGCCAGTGCTTTTAGAGGTAAAAACCCCTCGATTATTGAATGATAAAATTTTGCTCAGTTACTTTGATTTCATATCTTAGAAAATTAATAAATCCATAAAAGAACACCTGCATTATGAGCAATAGGAGGGATGATCTCATTGAGAAGTACGCAGCGGATATCAAGGGTAAATTTGGTCAAACTCCTGATATGGATTTGCTGAAAAAAGTTACTATCGGACTTGGTCCTGCCATATATAATATGGATTCTTCTAAAGTGTCGGGATCGGATGAAGCTGAACTTGAAACTGTCAGAAAGAATTTTTTACTAAAAAAATTAGGGCTAACAGATGGCCCTCAACTAATGGAAGCAATCAAAAGTGTAATTGACAAATATGGCAAATCGGAAAGAAATAAACATCGTGCAGTGGTCTATTATATTTTAGCAAAGCACTTTAAAAAAGAATCTGTTTATAATTAGAACAAAAAAATAGCCGTTCTTTATAGGAACGGCTTTTTTAATACCATTTTGAATAGCCGTACTAAATGATAGAATTAGGAAATTATAACACATTAAAAATTCTTAGGGAAACAGGTGTAGGATTATTTCTGGGTGACGATGATGTGGATGATTTATTATTGCCTTCAAAATATGTTCCCGATGATTTTAGAATAGGGGATGACATAAGCGTATTTTGTTACTTGGATCACGAAGAACGCCCTATTGCCACAACCCTAAAACCTTTAATAAAAAGAAATAGTTTTGGTTGCCTTAGAGTAGCTGAGGTAAACGAATTTGGTGCTTTTTTAGATTGGGGTCTGGAAAAACATTTGATGGTACCCTTTATAGAACAGCAGACAAAAATGATTGAAGGAGAATCTTATGTAGTTTATTGTTACCTCGATGAAAAGACTTTCAGGTTAGTAGCTTCATCAAGATTGGACAGATTTACCAAGAATGAGGAGCTCTCATTAAATCCCAGGGAAGAAGTAGATCTTTTGGTCAGCAGACGATCCGAATTAGGCTGGAATGTCATTATCAATAATAAATACAAGGGACTGGTATTTAAAAGCGAAGTATTTCAACCTATGAAAGTTGGGGCGAAATTAAAAGGGTATGTAAAGAATATTCGAGAAGATAATAAAGTTGATATTTCTTTAAAACCGATTGGTCATTTGGGTCTTGAACCTGCTGCTAAACAGATTTTTGAGAAGTTGGAATTGGCAAATGGATATATCCCAATACATGATAAATCATCTCCGGAGGAGATACAGAAGATGTTTCAAATGAGTAAAAAAACCTTCAAAAAAGCTATTGGAACCCTGTATAAGGAGAGGAAAATTAAAATTAAAAGTGATGGGATTTATACAGCATAAGGAGAAATAACTTTAAATAGTTATAAACAATTACCTATCAGGTTTTTAATTCTTCCCATAAATCTGTTATTTTTGCTAAATAAACCTATATATTTTGTTGATAATAAGCTTTTTACTTATTTTTAACCGTTGACCCCCTAAATTAAATATCAAATGCCATTTATTGAAGAAAGTGATTTATTAGAATTACATAAAGACATTGACAAAGCGCAGATTATAAATGAACGCTTATTAGATCAGATAAAATTTAAAAATAAAGAATTAAAAAGAAGTAAGATCCAAAGAAATATACTCGCCGGAGTCACTACACTTTTTCTAATTGGAGCTCTTGCGGTTACTTCTTTTACTGCCGGCCTTAGCAGGTCTAATACCTATGACAATCAAAATTTATTAGTTTCTATCGATAGCCTGGATGCTGTAAAAACCAGAATTGACAATCTTCAGCAAAAAAATGAAGAGCTGAGTTTAGTCAAAGAATTCTATCTGGCTAAAATGTTTTTAGAAAAAGAAAAAATTTACTCAGTTCAGGTTAAATCCTTTGTGGATAATAACCTTACCCTTGCCTCAGAATCCTTAACGAACACGATGTTTGTTAAAACCAACCCTTTTTATTCTTATTCCCTTGGAAATTTCGAAACGTTGGAAGAAGCAAGATCATTTAGGTATCAATTAGTTAAAATGGGCTTTGAAGATGCCTTTGTTGCATCCTATCAGGATGGAAAGCGAATAAAAATTGAAGATCCTTATTAGTGACCAAATTCAGAGCTTGGCTTAGTGCGGCCCGCTTAAGAACACTTCCTTTATCATTGTCCGGTATATTAGTAGGTACTGCTTTGGCAAATATCTACGGTCATTGGGATTTGTATATTTTTATTTTTGCTTTGTTAACTACCGTGGCTTTTCAAATAACTTCGAATTTTGCGAATGATTATGGAGATGGAGTAAAGGGCACGGACAATGAGGATAGAATTGGACCCATGCGTGCACTGCAAAGCGGCCAATTATCTATAAGCGAATTAAAAACCGGGATTCGTATATCTGTTATTATAGATTTATTACTGGTCTTTCTGCTTCTATACTTCTCTTTTAAGGAGGAACATCTTATATATGTGCTTTTATTCATAATATTTGGGGTTGCCAGTATTTGGGCAGCTATTAGGTATACAGTTGGCAATAATGCCTATGGGTATAAAGGATTTGGTGACCTTTTTGTATTTATATTTTTTGGACTATTAAGTGTCCTGGGTTCCATGTTTTTATATACAAAGTTTTTACTGGCTATGGCCATACTTCCTGCTGCTTCAATAGGTTTTCTTAGTACTGCAGTACTCAATTTGAACAACTTAAGAGATATTGAATCGGATAAAAAGGCCAATAAAAATACATTGATAGTCAAAATTGGACGATCTAAAGGGAAAGCATATCATTATGCCCTAATTATTTTAGCTTTTATTTTTATGCTCCTATTTGTAGGGACTCATTTTTACTCGTGGAAAAGCGCCATTTGTTTGATCGCATTTGTACCTCTTTTTATCCATTTGAGATCGGTAAAAAAGATTGAAAATCCCAAGAACTTTGATCCTGAATTAAAAAAAGTAGCACTCAGTACTTTTCTGTTGGGATTCCTGTTTTATATTGTGTATAATTATTTTTTGTAAATTTGAGTCGACGTAACCCACAAAACCCTTACTTACTTTGGAACAAGCTATTAAGATTCTTATTGTAGAAGATAATGTCATTATTGCAGACGACATGCAATCAATGTTGGAGGAAATAGGATATGAAATTGTAGACAATGTCATTGTTTATGAACAGGCTGAAGAGGTTTTAAAAAGCAATCATGTAGACCTGGTGCTTATTGATATCATTTTAGCTTCCGACAAAACTGGAATAGACCTGGGGAAACATATCAGAGATAACTACAATATTCCGTTTATTTTCGTTACTTCCAACTCTGATAGAGCAACCGTAGAGAACGCTAAAACGGTTAAGCCTAATGGCTACCTTGTTAAACCTTTTGAGCAACAGGATTTATATACTTCCATCGAGATTGCTCTTTCAAATTTTGATTACTCAACTAAAGAAGGAGGGCAGCAACACCCGGAAGATGAAGATAGAGTAGTATCCAATTCAGTTCTCAAAGACTCAATTTTTGTTAAAAAGCAGCATCTTTATTATAGAATTCAGTTTGGTGATATTCAGTTTATAAAAGCGGATAATGTTTACCTGGAAGTGAATACAGTTGACAAGAAATTTCTTGTTAGGTCTCCTTTAAAAGATTATTTAGAGAAATTGCCAAAGAATAAGTTTTACAGAGCACACAAATCTTATATCGTCAACGTTGATCACATAGATGCAATTAACTCCAGAGATATTATGATAAATAATACTCTGATCCCAATTTCTAAGGATTTTAAAGAGTTTATTATTTCAGCCATGAATTCTTAATTTAAACTGTTTCATCGCTTTTTGTATATAAGGATAGTACCTTATAAGACTCCTTTATGGCCTTCAAAACGCCTCTCACAACACATTTGAGCTACTTCACAACAATTATTTTTCTACTGAGGAGAATAGGCATAATTTGGCTGTATAATTAATCGATTAATTTTTTTCATTTTCATATAGTGTTCTCGTAAAAGAGTCTTGTCTAAATTGGCAAGGCTCTTTTTGATTCTAACCGTTTTGCATTGAACTGTGTATTTTGATCTGGATTTACATGTCCATGAAAGGTCAAAAAATCCGGTGAAATGCATAATATGACTTTAAAATGCACATTCACAACATAAATATGCACTTACACAACAAAAACCCGAATCCTAAATTTCTAGGTAATACATTTGAAATGCTAAACCAGCACCCCAAATCTTATCGTTAATAAATTTCAGTTTAAAGGCTATGCTTTGTGTATAGTCTTTTTTTATTGGACCAACGTATTTTAACTAGATGGTCAGATGAATTACAGGAGGAAAATTGAAAGTGTTTTGGCAAAATAAGTATGGACGAAAAATGATTGGCTACAGGGCGGAATTATAGCTAGATCTGCGGTAGACAACAGTTTCATTCTACTTTACAACAAAAATTTAAGCCCAATGCTATTTAATAGTAAGTTTAAATTGTTGTTACGGTTTTTAACTTAATAATTTTAATCTGATCAAAATAGTATTTGGCAAATATCCCTAAGCTTGTTATGGCAAAATCGCTGGGTAAAATTTTAGTAATATTCTTTCTTTCTTTAATTCAAAGTGTCGAAGCACAAGTTTTAGATACCGTTGATGAGAATGCATTGGATGTATTTAAGGATAAGCGGACTGTTGCTGATAGGTTTGATTATTTCTTCAATACATTATACCGGTATAATGAAAATTCTGCCTATGATTGGTTAGATGAGGTTAATGTTTATCTAAATACTGCAGAGAAATCCGGCGATTCAACTGCGATTAATGATTACAAACTTATGCAATCTCAAATCTATTATGATTTGGGAGACTATGATAAAAGTGTGGCCATAGCCAATGACTTGTACAATGTAAAGGATAAGCTCAATCTGCAGACCAAGAGGGTTATGTTAGACCTTATAGATAACAACTATTCTCAGTTAAAACTATACGGAAAACAAGTTGAGATCAGGCAGGAGAAAAGAGATTTAGGTTTCTCCGAGAATATTACCTTTTATGATATTTATTCTAATCTGGGCTTACATAGAAAAGCCATGGAAGATTATATCATGGATATGAAAAAGACCATTGATAATAGTGATCTCTATGGTCTCGCGGAATACAATAATAATGTAGGACGGTATTTACTACTCGATAAATCTTCCTCGGTTGCGCTAAGCAATTTTAAAAAGGCAAAAGGATATGTAGATGTTTATTTAAACGATGTCACCCAGGTAAAATCAGAGAAAGAATTACAGGATGCCAAATTATTGAAGGGTATTATAGAAGGCAATATAGGAAAGTCCTATTTGCAGCTTAAGCAATTTGAAGAGGCATTACCTTATTTAGAAAATAGTATCGATTTAATTGAGGAAAACATTATAGGTCTATATTCTGAAGATATTATTGAAAATAGCCTGGCTCTTGCCGATTGCCACTTGCAACTAGAAAACTTTCAAAAAGCAAGGGACATTTTAAATGAAAAGCTGAGGCCCATTAAGATAGAGCATATCATTAAGAAAAATAGATTACTCGCTGCATATTTTGACAAGATAGAAGATTATAGAAATGCAAGTTTTTATTTGAAGAAAAATGTCAGGATTGCAGATTCTATAAACACTAATGACTCTTCACTTAAAAAACAACAGCTTTCAACTGTTGCAAAATATGAAATTGAGAATTCCAAACGAATGATAGATGCACAAAAGATGGAGATGGAACGTGCCAGAAATGAAATGCAGGCTAAGGATGAACAAATTAATTTAGTCTTTATTTCTTTGATTTTTACCCTTTTGGGTTTTGCCGGATTAGTTTATGCCTATTTAAAGAGTATAAAGAATCAACGTCTTATTGCCGAACAAAAGTATATAATTGAGAATTCTCTTGTGGAAAAAGATTCCCTGCTAAAAGAAATTCATCATCGCGTTAAAAATAACCTGCAAATGGTATCCAGCCTTTTGAGCTTGCAGACGAAAAACACCCGCAGTAAAGCCGCAATTGAAGCTCTGGAAGAAGGTAAAAGCAGAGTTAAAGCTATGGCCCTGATACATCAGAAGTTATATCAAAATGACGACCTGTCTGTTATTGAAATGCAGGGTTATATAGAAAGTTTGGTTAATAGTGTGCAATCGGTATTCAAAAAAGGAGGGCACAACATTAATATAACTATTGACGCAGAAGGTGTTGAATTAGATATAGACAGGGCTATTCCTTTTGGATTAATACTTAACGAGTTAGTGTCCAATACGTTCAAATATGCATTTCCCGAGGGTGATGAAAATGGTAAGATATATATTCACCTTCGAAAAAATGGGGATCAGGGGTTCTTTGAGTATACAGACAATGGTGTTGGTCTTAGTGAAGACTCCGAAGAAAGAGCCAATTCTTCAATGGGCGTCCGATTAATGAAGCGTTTGGTAAATCAGTTACAATCTACCCTAAATATTGATAAAACTACTGAAGGTGTTCGTTTTTGGTTCAATTTTAAATAAATTTGAACTACTAATTCGCACATCATGAAAATTACTTTTTTAGGGCATGCATCCCTACTATTAGAGATAGGCCAATACAAGGTATTAGTAGATCCGTTTATTACCGCAAACGAAAAGGCAGCCGGAAAGGTTGATATTGAAGATTTGAATCCGGATTATATCCTGGTTACCCATGCGCATCAGGATCACATTTTGGATTTAGAGGCCATTGGTAAACGAGCTGATTCAGTAATTGTAAGCAACTATGAAATTGCTATGCATTATCAGGCCAAAGGGTTTAAAGTGCATCCAATGAATCACGGTGGCAGTTGGAATTTTGACTTCGGAAAAGTAAAATATACAAATGCAATACATACTTCTTCTTTTCCGGATGGCACATATGGCGGTCAACCCGGGGGTTTTATAATTTCAACTGATGATAAACAAGTATACATAGCCGGAGATACCGCTTTGACCACGGATATGAAATTAATTCCATTAACACATCAACTAGACCTCGCAATTTTGCCAATTGGCGACAATTTTACGATGGGTATAGAAGATGCAGTAATAGCTGCTGATTTTGTTTCCTGTGATACCGTATTGGGGTATCATTATGATACTTTTGGATATATAGAAATAGACCATACTCAGGCTCAGGAAGCATTTGTGGAAGCCGGTAAAAAATTGCACTTATTACCAATAGGGGAATCGCTCGAAGTTTAATTATCTGACCTATTTCTTTTTACCTAATTACCCATTAGCTTTGGTTAGAAGCTTTTCAGCAACTAAAATTAATTTCTAGATATAGAAGTGGCACTACCGTGTTATTTGCATTTGTCTTAGAAAATGAGCTGTTTTTTTAGGAAATATCTTTCACCAATAACTATTCAGACTCAATTTAAACGTTAGAATTCAGCTATGCCCGAAAAAGCATGGTTGATTCATATTACTTTTTAGTTATTTCCCTCCTTTCTGTAATTTTTAGACTGAAAATATGGTTAAATTTAACCCCAATTCATATGGAGGCTGTTTACAAGAAATACGATTTAATCTTTAAAAGACCAAGTGGCACCTCACGCGGGATACTGAAGAAAAAAGAAACCTGGTTTTTAATTCTGAATAATCATGGAAAACTTGGCATTGGAGAATGCGGTTTGTTCAGAGGCCTTAGTGTTGATGATATTCCGGAATATGAAGACAAATTGTCCTGGACTTGCTCACATATACATTTTGGCAAAGAAAGGCTTTTAGAAGACTTAAAAGATTATCCAAGTATTGCATTTGGCGTGGAACAGGCATTCATTTCACTGCAGTCTGAGGACCCGTTTTTGCTTTTCCCATCCAATTTCACTAAATCTATAGCAGCAATTGAAATTAATGGTCTTGTTTGGATGGGTGATAAAAAATATATGCAGGAACAAATAACTCAAAAAATAAAATCAGGATTCAGTTGTATTAAAATGAAAATAGGAGCCATTGATTTTGATGAGGAACTATCGCTGCTGACTTCACTGAGAAAAAAATACACCAGAGAAGAAATAGAAATTCGGGTTGATGCGAATGGGGCATTCAAAGAAGAGGAAGCCCTGGATAAACTCAAGGAATTAGCTGCCTGTGAGTTACATTCTATTGAACAACCCATTAAACAAGGATTTCCTGTAAAGATGAAGGACATCTGTGAAAAATCTCCACTCCCGGTAGCCCTTGATGAGGAGCTAATTGGCATCTTTAGTGCGAAAGAAAAGGAGAAACTACTTAAAACCATAATGCCACACTATATAATTTTAAAGCCCAGCCTTATTGGGGGTTTTAGAGAAAGCGCGGAATGGATTGATATAGCCGAAAAATTAAATATTGGCTGGTGGGTTACGAGTGCTTTGGAAAGCAATATTGGCCTTAACGCAATTGCCCAGTGGACCTATACGCTAAATAGCAAAATGCCTCAGGGTTTGGGAACCGGGTCCTTGTTTACTAATAACTTTGACAGTCCACTCAAAATACAAACAGGGAAACTGCATTACGATAAGAATGCGAATTGGGAACAAAACTTAATCAACAAATTATGTACATAGAACAAGGTTATAAGGGATTAAATGAACTCTGGCGGTATGCTGTAGGGGTAATAATCATTTTCATAGGTTGGCAATTTTTGGGAGCAGGACCCCTGGTATTGATTCTTCTTGCAAAAGCTTTAGAAACAGGCGATTACCCAACTGACGTGGCAAGTATTGCAAATCTATTGGGTTCTAATTTATTTTTCTTTCTTGCTCTGTTAACCTTTGTCGTAGGTTTTTTGGCACTCTATCTTACTGTAAAATATTTGCATAAACAAAGCTTTCGTTCTTTGACTACTTCACGGAAAAGTATTGATTGGAAAAGAGTGTTTTTTACATTTTTCCTGTGGGCTCTAATTTCTGTAGGATTTATTGGCTTGGATATCTTTATCTCACCTGAAGATTATGTCTATAATTTTCAACCGGGCCCATTTTTAATTCTATTGCTTATTGCCCTTATTTTTATTCCTATTCAAACTAGTTTTGAAGAGTATTTTATGCGTGGTTATTTAATGCAAGGATTGGGTATAGCTGCAAAAAACAGGTGGGTTCCTCTTTTGGTTACGTCCGTCTTTTTTGGGTTGCTACATATTTTTAATCCGGAAGTAGCTAAAATAGGGTATGGGGTCATGGTTTTTTATATTGGGACCGGCCTGTTTTTGGGTATTCTTACGCTAATGGATGAAGGTCTGGAATTGGCTTTGGGTTTTCATGCTGCAAATAATTTAACGGCAGCTATACTTGTTACCGCCGAGTGGACAGCTTTTCAAACAAATTCTATTTATAAGGATATTTCTGAACCCGAAATTGGTTGGGAAGTATTTGCACCTGTTTTTATTGTCTATCCCATAGTGCTCTTTATATTGTCAAAAAAATATGGATGGACTAATTGGAAGGAACGCCTAACCGGCGAAGTTTTAACCCCGGCAGATTTAGATAAAATACCTTAAATTTAAGTATATGGAAGTTGAAATACCACCTCAGTTTAAACTTGACGGCCATGGATATTCTAATGAGGAGTTAAAGGAGGTAGCTTATAGTTTAATTAAGGAAGGAGAAGATTTTGAAAAGGAAATAGGCGACTTTCTTCTAGATTGGTTGTCCCCGGATTCTGAACTTACGGTGAGAACTTCTGGCTCTACCGGTATTCCTATTGGGGTGGCGTTAAAAAAGCAGCACATGGTAAACTCCGCCAAAGTTACCGGTGAATATTTTGGGTTAGAACCGGGTGATAGGGTATTACTATGCCTTTCTACAGGATATATTGCAGGGAAGATGATGCTGGTAAGAGCAATGGTACTAGGTTTGGAAATAGATTTTGTAGCACCCACTTCAAGGCCTCTTGATGGTGTATCAGGATCGTATAAATTTTGTGCTATGGTACCACTACAATTGGAATCTTCTATAAATAAATTAAATCAGATCGAGACGGTCATAGTTGGCGGAGCTCCGGTATCTTTACAATTAAGGAAATTGATTAGCTCTAGTGCTACAAGGATTTTTGAAACTTATGGGATGACGGAAACTATTACACATGTTGCGGTTAGACCATTGAATCATACCGATCCCAACTCAGACCATAATGCTTTTGAAATATTACCTGATATATCTATTTCACAGGATGACAGAAAATGTCTTGTCATTAATGCTCCGAATATTAGTGATGAACCCGTTATCACTAATGATATTGTAGAGTTGATTTCGGAAAGGGAATTTCTTTGGTTGGGGAGATATGACAATATTATTAATTCAGGTGGCATCAAATTAATTCCCGAACATATTGAACGAAAATTATCAACGTTAATAAAATCAAGATTTTTTGTTGGTGCTTTACCGGATGAAAAGTTAGGGCAGAAATTAGTCTTAGTTGTTGAAGGTGAAAATATCGAAGGGCTTAAGGAACTCATTTTAAAAGCTGATTTAAATAAATTTGAGTTACCAAAAGAAATCTTTTATTTGCCGGCTTTTAAGAACACTACCAATGGTAAGATTATGAGAGAAAAGAGTTTGGCCATGATAAAAACCTGATATTTTCGGTTAGCCTGAAAAATCCAATTGTTATATCAATATGAATTTTAATCAAAAGAATTCCATCCATTTTATGAAACCTTATCTAACATTGCTATTGCTTTTTATTAGTTCATCCTTAATATGCCAGCAAATCCTCCCAGAAGAAGAGCGAGCACAAGTTATTGATGAAATTTTAAACGAACGGTTTGAAGTACTATTACCGGAGCTTATGGACCAATCGGATATGGATATGTGGATTCTTATTTCACGGGAATATAATGAAGATCCGGTATTGAGAACCATGCTGCCTGCTACATGGCTCAATGCCAGAAGAAGAACCATTCTGCTGTTTTACAGGGATAAAACCAAGAACACTATCGAAAAACTTGCTGTGGCGAGATACAATGTGGGAAATAACATCTCTTCGGCTTGGGATAAGGAGAAAGAACCGGATCAATGGCAAAGATTAATTCAGCTAATAGAAGAACGAAATCCAAAAAAAATAGGTTTAAATTATTCAAAGGATCACAATATTGCCGATGGTTTAGATAAGACAGACTATGAGGAATTCTTGCAGAATTTACCAAGGGAATACGCTTCAAGAATAGTATCTGCTGAACAACTTGCTGTTAGATGGATTGAAACAAGAACAGAACGGGAAATGGTTATTTATAATCAATTGGTATCCATTACACATCAAATTATTGCTGAGGCATTTTCTGAAAAAGTTATTACCCCTGGAATTACAACAACTACTGAAGTAGAATGGTGGATGCGGCAAAAAGTTACAGATCTGGGTCTGGAGACATGGTTCCATCCTACGGTAGATGTGCAGCGCACCAATGATGAATTAGAGGGTCATCTCTATTCATTTTCGGGCAGACCAGACCAAATGGTGATTTTACCCGGAGATTTATTACACTGTGACTTTGGGATTACCTACCTGAGGCTAAATACCGATTGTCAGGAATTGGCCTATGTTCTAAAACCGGGAGAGAAGGAAGCACCGGAGTTTTTAAAGCAAGGCCTTAAAGATGGGAATCGTGTACAGGACTATCTTACAAAGAATATGATAAGGGGGCGTACAGGAAATCAAATATTAAAAATCGCATTAGATCAGGCTAAAGAAGCCGGATTTAGGCCTGCTATTTATACACATCCATTAGGATCCTATGGCCATTCTGCAGGAACAACAATTGGGATGTGGGATTCTCAGGGAGGTATTATGAAAGACGATGGTGAGAACTATCCGCTTAACCCCAACACCGTGTATGCGATAGAATTAAATACGACCATTAATGTTCCGGAATGGAATAGAGATATTAGGATCATGCTCGAAGAAGCCGGATTCTATGGGGAAGAAGGTTTTAGGTATGTAAATGGCAGGCAAACAGAGTTATTACTAATACCCAGGGTAACTGAACATTTGGGTAACTAAACTTGCAAAACGCCCATATTGAAAGCTTTTTCGATCGGTGCAAGATTTGCAGCTTCTATACCTAAGGAAATCCATTTTCGAGTTTCCAGGGGATCTATTATGGCATCTGTCCATAAATGTGCGGCGGCATAATAAGGAGAAATCTGCCTGTCATATCTTTTTTTAATTTCATCAAAAAGTTCGGCCTCTTTTTCCGGAGTTATTTTCTCGCCTTTCTTTTTTAACGATGCTTTTTCTATTTGAAGCAATACCTTAGCTGCAGAATTACCGCTCATTACAGCCAGCTCGGCACTTGGCCAGGCTACTATTAGTCTGGGATCATAGGCTTTACCGCACATGGCGTAATTCCCGGCTCCATAACTATTGCCAATAATAACAGTAAATTTAGGTACAACAGAATTACTAACCGCATTAACCATTTTGGCCCCGTCTTTTATAATACCACCGTGTTCACTTTTACTCCCAACCATAAACCCTGTAACATCCTGAAGGAAAACAAGAGGTATTTTCTTCTGATTGCAGTTAGCGATAAATCTAGTGGCCTTGTCTGCAGAATCGGAATAAATAACACCCCCGAAACGCATTTCACCTTTTTTCGTTTTCACTACTTTTCGCTGATTTGCCACAATGCCTACTGCCCAGCCATCAATACGAGCATAACCGGTGAGAAGTGTTTTCCCAAAACCTTCCTTATATTGCTGGAACTCGGAGTTGTCTACAAGACGCTTTATTATTTCAAGCATATCATATTGCTCCGTCCTTGAGCCGGGTAAAATACCATAAATATCTTCCTGTTTCTCTGCAGGTTTTATAGATTTAATTCTGCTAAATCCGGCGGTAACAGGACTCCCAATTTTATCAATCAGGTTTTTGATAATATCTAAGGCATCCTTATCATCTTTTGCCTTATAATCAGTTACTCCGCTTATTTCACTATGGGTTACAGCTCCTCCTAGAGTTTCATTATCAATATCCTCACCAATTGCTGCTTTTACCAAATAACTACCGGCTAGAAAAATACTTCCCGTTTTTTCTACAATTAGAGCTTCATCACTCATAATGGGCAAATAGGCTCCTCCGGCAACACAACTGCCCATAATTGCCGCTATTTGAACTATACCCTTACTGCTCATAATGGCATTGTTTCTGAAAATACGGCCAAAATGCTCTTTGTCCGGAAAAATTTCGTCCTGCATAGGCAGATAAACCCCTGCGCTGTCTACCAAATAAATAATTGGGAGTTTATTTTCTATGGCGATTTCCTGAGCTCTGAGATTTTTTTTAGCAGTAATCGGGAACCATGCACCAGCTTTAACCGTAGCATCATTCGCTACTACAATACATTGTTTGCCTTTAATAAAGCCTATTTTGACTACAACACCTCCAGACGGGCACCCCCCATGTTCTTTGTACATATTATCGCCGGCAAAAGCACCAATCTCAATAGCATTACTATTATCATCCAACAAGTAATCTATACGCTCTCTTGCAGACATTTTTCCCAGTTCATGCTGCTTTTCAATTCGGGTTTTTCCACCACCCAATTTTACCTTTATAAGCCTTTTCTTTAGCTCTGAGATTAGTAATTTATTGCGATCTTCGTTTTTATTGAAGTTGATATCCATTCTTTATCTTCAGTTTCTTTAACAGGGTTAAAGATAAGGAGTAATATTGATTAACTTTAACAAAACTGAACAGTAAGATATGAAAGAAAAAATTCGTTGGGGAATAGTCGGATTGGGGAATATAGCTCAAAAGTTTGTAGATGATTTAAAATTAGTGGCAGATGGGGAACTCACGGCAGTTGCTTCCCGAGATATTGAAAAAGCCAAACATTTTGGGGCATTAAATAATGCCAAATATGCATTTGGCAGCTATAAAGAATTATTTAGTTGTGGAGATGTAGATGTGGTTTACATTGCAACACCACATACTTCTCATAAAGAGTTGAGTATAGAGGCCATGAAGCAGGGCAGAAATGTACTTTGTGAAAAACCTATGGGGATAAATAGGGGTGAGGTTGAAGAAATGATAGCTGTAGCAAGAGAGAAAAAAGTTTTTTTGATGGAAGCATTGTGGAGTAGGTTTAACCCGTCTATTAGAAAAGTGAAGGATTTGCTAGATGATGGTTTTATTGGAGATGTATCATACATACACGCGGATTTTGCTTTTTACGCACTTGACAGAAATGAAAACGGGAGGCTTCTGAATCCTGAATTGGCCGGAGGATCTCTACTGGACATTGGGATCTATCCAATTTTTTTGGCATATCTTATTTTGGGATATCCGGAAAAAATTCTGGCTTCTTCCAAAATATTTAAGACGGGGGTAGATATCCAAACTTCTATGATTTTTGAATATCCAAATGCTCAGGCGATATTATACAGTGGTCTTACGTCTAATTCAGAAATGAAAGCACAGATTTCCGGTTCTGAAGGAACAGTGTATTTAGCTCCGCGCTGGCATGAGACGCAGGAATATTCTATTGAAAAAAACGATGAAGTAGAAAATGTTCAGTTGCCTAAAAAAGGAAAAGGATATGAGTATGAGATAGAAGAAGTACATCGCTGTATCATGAAAGGTGATTTGGAAAGTGAACTTTGGTCTTTGAAAAATACTCATGATTTAATTAGGATTATGGACGATATTAGGGAACAAACAGGGGTAGTATTTCCCTTTGAAAAATAAAAGTTTAAGTATTTACTTTGAAAAATTCTTATAAAATTTCCGATATTTGAGGTCCAACTAAACTAACTATCATGGGAATGAACAAGAATACAGTCCTTGCCTGGGCTACTTTTATTATGATTTCTGTCGGCTTCGGATTAATTGCACTTGGGGCATTTCGATACGACGATGTAGCAGGATGGGGATTTGCCTCCGTTGGAATTGGATTCTTTGCAATAGCCTGGGTATTCAATGCACTAAAAGGAAGGGTTTGAACCCTGTTTCCAATTATATTTTTCAATTTCAAAACAGCTCTTTAAACTGTTTTATTAATACTATTCCAAAAACATATTAAGTTTATGTCTGACGATAAGAAAGTAATTTTTTCTATGTCCGGGGTTACTAAAACCTATAAGAATGCCAATACTCCGGTGCTTAAAAATATTTATTTAAGCTTCTTCTATGGAGCCAAAATAGGAATACTCGGTCTTAATGGATCGGGTAAGTCTACATTGTTGAGAATCATAGCCGGGGTTGACAAAAACTATCAGGGAGATGTAGTATTTTCTCCGGGGTATAAGGTGGGTTATTTGGAACAGGAGCCTGTACTTGATGAAAACAAGACAGTATTGGAAGTTGTTAAGGAAGGTGTGTCAGAAACAGTGGCTATCCTTGACGAATATAACAAGATTAATGATATGTTTGGATTGCCGGAGGTATATGAAGATGCTGATAAAATGCAGAAGCTAATGGACAAGCAAGCAGCGCTGCAAGATAAGATAGATGCCTCAAATGCCTGGGAGCTCGATACCAAACTTGAGATTGCAATGGACGCCCTTAGAACACCGGAGGCGGATATGAAGATTGCTGTATTATCTGGAGGTGAGCGAAGAAGAGTTGCTTTATGCAGGTTGCTATTGCAGGAACCGGAAATTTTATTGCTGGATGAGCCAACAAACCATTTAGACGCTGAATCTGTTCACTGGCTAGAACACCATTTGGCACAATATAAAGGAACTGTTATTGCGGTAACGCACGACCGTTATTTCCTCGATAATGTTGCAGGTTGGATACTTGAACTCGATAGGGGTGAAGGTATCCCATGGAAAGGAAATTACAGTAGCTGGCTGGATCAAAAATCCAAACGCCTTGCACAGGAAAGCAAACAGGCTTCGAAAAGACAGAAAACACTGGAGCGGGAATTAGATTGGGTACGTCAGGGAGCAAAAGGCAGGCAGGCTAAACAAAAAGCCCGTCTTAAGAATTACGATAAGTTATTAAGTCAGGATCAAAAACAACTTGATGAAAAGCTTGAAATCTATATTCCAAATGGTCCAAGGCTTGGAACCAATGTTATTGAAGCTAAGAATGTGAGCAAAGCGTTTGGTGATAAATTGCTTTATGAAGATTTAAATTTTAAGTTACCGCAAGCCGGAATAGTTGGGGTAATAGGGCCTAATGGGGCTGGGAAAACAACTATTTTTAAGATGATAATGGAGGAAATAGCACCGGACAAAGGTGAATTTATTGTGGGGGAAACAGCGAAAATAGCTTATGTAGATCAAAGCCATTCTAATATTCAGAAAGAAAAGTCTATCTGGGAAAACTTCAGCGACAGTCAGGAATTAATTATGATGGGTGGAAGGCAGGTTAACTCCAGGGCATATCTGAGTCGATTTAATTTTTCAGGAAGTGAACAGAATAAGAAAGTAAATATGCTTTCCGGAGGAGAACGAAACAGATTGCATCTCGCAATGACTTTAAAAGAAGAGGGTAATGTATTGTTATTAGATGAACCTACAAATGATCTGGATGTAAACACCTTAAGGGCATTAGAGGAAGGTTTGGAAAATTTCGCAGGTTGTGCCGTAGTAATTTCTCACGATCGATGGTTTCTGGATCGTATTTGTACACATATACTGGCCTTTGAGGGCGATTCCCAGGTCTATTTCTTTGAGGGTTCGTTCACCGAGTATGAAGAAAATAAAAAGAAACGCTTAGGAGCAGATATTATGCCCAAAAGAATAAAGTATAAGAAATTAATCAGGTAAAACTTTACTCCTTAAGACTATTTCTTAAAAATCATCACTCGGATACCAATCCAGTTGAATAACACTAATGTCCGAATTTCCCTGATTTACCAATTCTTTAAATTTACCAACATCACTAATATCTGGTCTGCCCCGATAATGATAGGGATAAACTTCCCCGGGTTGAAATTCAAGCACTGCACTGGCAGCACTTTCTATGGTCATAGTATAGGGCAGGTTCATACAAATAAACGCCTTGTCAATATTTTGTAGTGCCCGCATTTCGGGAATATCTTCAGTATCACCTGAGAAATACAATCGTTGATCACCTATGTTTAAAACATACCCATTTCCTCTTCCTTTTTCATGAAATGCTTTAGCTTCTTCTCTCAAATTGTACATGGGGATTGCTTCAACAGTAATACCAAATCGCTCCTTTGAATCTCCATTATTCAATACATCAATTTGCGGCGTATATTTGGCGGGGATTTTATCAGCAACTGCCTGAGGTACAATGATCTTGGCTTTTTCGGTATTTAGCTCCTCTAGTGTTTCCAAACTTAAATGATCTCCATGTACGTCTGTGATCAGAATTAAATCGGGTTGCTTTTGATTTTTAAATACCTCAGCACCCCCAACAGGGTCAATGTAAATGGTAATATCACCCCACTCAAGTACAGTGGTGGCGTGTTCAATAGGCATTATTTTGATTTTGGATTGAGGTACAGGCGGCACCTGTAATTGCTCTCCATATTGAGGTTCCGAATCAAGATTGGATTCTGATTTAGACTTCTCTTTACAGCCGTTCAAAAACAAAAAGCAAATAAGTGTAATTGGAATAATAAGCTTTTTCATGGTATTGATTTAAATTAAGATCGTTGTACTTAAATTAAAGATATTGAATAAATGGTTACTAAAGTACAAGTTGCATTTTTATATTGCTTCGTGCATAAGGTGTATTCTTTTCGAGAGGTACTTCCGTGAACCCAAATTTTTTATAGATATAAATGGCGGGTTCGAGGATGGTATTGGAATACAGAATTAAATCTTTCCAATTTTGACTTTTGGCAAAAGCAATTCCGTGCATCATGAGTTTTTGTCCAATCTTTTGCCCTTGATAAGCCTGGTCAACAGCCATTTTGCCAAGTTCGTAGGTAGAATCTTTTAACTTAATAAGCGAATAGCAGCCAATAATTTCAGCGTCTTTTTCTGCAAAAAAAATATATCCCCCTTTATCTATGATGTTACTTTTGCAATTTTCCAGTAATTCAGCATCCTTAGGTTCAACGTAAAAGTGTTTCTCCAGCCATGATAAATTCAAATCTCTGAAGTATTTGGCAAGACCCGGTCTGAAAGGGATTATTTTCATGGAAATTATAAGTATTTCAATTTGAAGGTAACCATGGCTAATATCAGGAACTACGTGTTAAAATTATTTAAAATATTTTTTAACAAGAAAAATCTAAAAGTAAATCTAAACCGTATATAGACTTATACAAACAAATACTTTCTATAAAGTAACAAAAAGGTTAATTAATATTTACATTATGACTGAAACAAAAAGTAACAATGGATTAAAAGTTATAGCTGGCTTATTAGGCGTAGTTCTATTAGCTACTATTATTTACACTGTTAGTCTCTATCAGGATAAGAAAAAGACAACTATGGCTCTTACACAAGAGAAAGATCTTGTTGTGGAGGATTTGAATAGCTTAAAGTCTGAATACGATAAGGCTATCCTTGAAAGCAATGCTACAAATGAAGAATTAGTTGGTGCAAGGGATAGAATTGCAAAGTATATTGACTCTGTTAAAACTATGAAAGCTGATATCGCTTCACTTTCAAGATACAGAAGGCAGGTTAATGTTCTTAAGGAAGAAAGAGAGCAATTATTGCGTCAGGTAGATTCTTTGACTAAGTCTAATACGCTTATTGCGATGCAAAGAGATAGCACCTTTGTAGAATTGGAAAAACAAACCGTATTTAACGATTCACTTGTAGTACAAAATACTCAGTTAGCTGACGCTGTCGAAAGAGGTTCTGCTTTAAATTTATCTTCTTTTACTGTTGATGCTGTAAGAGAGCGTAATAACGGTAAATTGGTATCTACTTCCAGAGCAAAAAGTACAGATAAATTTAAAATCTGTTTTACTGTTGCTGATAACGTAATTGCTGAAGCAGGTGACAGACAATTCCTTGTTGAAGTTTTAGATCCTCAAGGTAATGTTTTAGGCGGAGGAATGTCTAAATCTAGTGAGGACGGTGCCTCAGTATCATATAGCAAAGAAACTAATTTCTATTACGAAAACAATGATTTAGATGTATGTGATTTTATAAACAAGCCATCAGGGGATTTCCAAAAAGGAAATTACATGGTAAATGTTTATGATGACAAACTAAAGTTACTAGGAACATCTAAGTTCGCTTTAAAGTAATAAACACTATCCAATAATAAAAAGGGTCAATCTTAGGATTGGCCCTTTTTTATTTAGATTATTCCAATCAAAATATTATTTTCCTGCGAATCGAGATTTAATCCCTGGAGTGGGCTTATTTCTGTTTTAAGGATAGTTCTAAAATTTTAAGGCGTAAAATAGAGGGTGAAAATCTATTTAAGACCACCTACCATATCTTCTGGCTTAACCCAATCATCATATTCTTCTTCAGTAACATATCCCAGATTAACTGCTTCTTCCTTTAGGGTAGTCCCATTCTTATGTGCTGTATTTGCTATTTCTGCAGCCTTATAATATCCAATTTTAGTATTCAAAGCTGTTACCAGCATCAATGAATTGTTCAATAATTGCCGTATTACATCGTGGTTTGGTTCAATACCTACAGCACAATTTATATCAAAACTTATCGCTGCATCTCCTAAAAGCTGGGCAGATTGTAAAACATTTGCAGCCATTAATGGTTTAAATACATTTAACTCATAATGACCCTGAGTACCGCCTATGGTAACAGCAACATCATTGCCCATAACTTGAGCGCAAACCATAGTAAGTGCTTCACATTGCGTTGGGTTTACCTTACCTGGCATTATTGAACTTCCGGGTTCGTTAGCAGGAATTATGATCTCTCCAATTCCTGATCTTGGCCCTGATGCCATCATTCTAATATCATTGGCGATTTTATTCAGGGAAACAGCCAATTGTTTTAGCGCCCCATGGCTTTCAACAAGAGCATCGTGAGCTGCCAGTGCTTCAAACTTATTTGGAGCCGTTTTGAACTTGAGACCGGTGAATTCCGATATATATTTTGCTACCAATACGTCGTAGCCTTTAGGGGTGTTTAATCCTGTTCCTACTGCCGTTCCACCTAGTGCCAATTCGCTTAAATGATCTAAAGTATTTTTAAGAGCTATTAATCCATGATCTATTTGAGAAACATATCCAGAAAATTCCTGTCCAAGTGTTAATGGGGTTGCATCCATTAAGTGAGTCCGGCCAATTTTAACGACCTTGTTAAATGCTTCGGCTTTTTTATTGAGTGTATTTCGCAATTGTTCTAATCCCGGAATAGTAACTTCAACAATTTTTTTATAAATGGCAATATGCATACCTGTTGGAAAAGTATCATTAGATGACTGTGATTTGTTGACATCATCATTGGGCTGTATTGTCTTTTCTCCTTCACCAATGGTTTTTCCTGCCAATTCATGAGCCCTGTTTGCAATAACTTCATTTACATTCATATTGCTTTGAGTTCCGGAACCGGTTTGCCATATTACAAGCGGAAATTGATTGTTATGGTCTCCCGCAAGGATTTCATCACAAACCTGGCCTATAAGATCTCTTTTTTCCTTCGATAAGACCCCTAATTCACAATTGGTATATGCTGCTGCCTTTTTTAAATAGGCAAATCCCATGATCACATCAAATGGCATAGATGCAGGGGGACCAATTTTAAAATTATTTCTTGACCTTTCAGTTTGTGCACCCCAGTATTTATCTGAAGGAACCTTTACCTCACCCATAGTGTCTTTTTCAATTCGGAAGCTCATAATTGTCTGTATTTTTGTAGCAACAAAGATAAGATACAAAGGGCTATTTTAATTGTTGTAAAATTGAAATTTCATGCAGTACAATTTTTTTTGCCTTTGATTTGCTGAAATTACTATTTTCAAACTATCTTTGTATTCCAAAGAATAAGAGTATGTTCGAATTTGATCAGTATTTGGGATTTTTGGCTTTTTTGACCATTGTTACTATAGGTTTCTGGCTAATGATGTTTTTATTATTATTCGTAGTGCCCTATTGGCTGGGTGGTAATCTTCTGGAATTATGGAAAGAAAAACGTGAAGCCAGAAGAGCCCAACGCAATGAATAAAAATAGAAGCCGTGAGGCTTCTTTTCATTTTAAGGACGTAGTATTTTAAGAGCCTTCAAATTCAAAATCATCTCCATTACCATTTCTTCTTCTGTTACCATTTCTTTGGTTTTTTTGTTGATTGAAGCGATATAAGAAAGACAGTGTTATTTGTCTTTCGCGCCACTGGAATTCACTGTAGGTAAAAACATTATCCGTTCGGGTTTCACTTCTTCTTTTTCTACTGTTGAAAAGATCACTTACGTTAAGTGAAAGTGTAGCTTTGTCTTTAATTACGTCTTTGCTAAATGCTAAATTGGTACTTAAAATACCTTTATTGATGCTTTGTGCATTTTCCCTTGGACCTCTGTAAAATAAGTTGGCCTGAAAATCGACTTTCCCGGGAAGCGGAATTTTGGCACTAAACCTGGTAAACCATGCCAGGTTATCCGCATCAAAAATTTGAGTTATTTCCTCACCCTGAAAATTAGTATACGTATAGTCTCCGCGTAGTTTTTGGTCAAATATATTGAAATTTAGAGTAAAGCGCCAGTTCCTTTTAGGAACATACACCGTTGTAAATTCCATTCCATATCTGGTATCTGTTGCCAGATTTATGGGGGTTCTTACCTGTACAGGTACAAAAACCGGATTGTCTGGATCATCAGGATTCTCAATTTCTACAAAATCTCCGGTTTCAAGCGTAATAAATTGGAATACACCTGTTGAATAATTATAATAGACAGAACTCGTAAAGGTTACCTTTTCCCATCGTTTCAGATACTCCAGATTAAAGGCATTTGTATATGTCGGATTAAGATCCGGGTTTCCAAGGAATAAGTTTGTGTTGCTCGATCTTGATGGGAATGGATTTATAAATCGGGAGCGCGGCCTTCTTAATCTTCTGCTATAACTAATACTTAGCTTATCTATTTCAGAGAAATCGTAACCAAGAAAAAGTGATGGAAACCAATCCACATACTTTTTATTATTTACTTCATTCGTATTTACCAATTCTATTCCAATATCTGAGGCTTCCATCCGCAGACCTCCAAGGGCATTGAATTTGTTGAATTTTCTTCCTAATTGCACGTACGCGGCATTAACATTTTCTGTATAGATGAGCCGGTTACTAAAATTGGGGTCACTAATTAATGTACCATCTTCTAATAATCCGAATTTAAAATCTGTATCAAATGTATTGAAAGTCCCTCTGTAACCCAATTCAAATTGAGACTGTTTATCCTCGCTAAAAGGAAGCACATATTCCATCTGAACTAATTGATTAATTTGAGATTCATCATTAATGGTCTGTTCTGTTGGAAGTTTTTCATTTTCATTGAGTACAATCTCATTAATAATTGCATTTTCAACTTCTGAGCCTGTTGAATACTGATAATCAACTACTATTTCGTGTCCTTTGTCATCAAATTTCTTGGCGAAATTAAAGGAGTACTGTATATCATTTTCATCTTCTCTTTCAGTTGTGAATCTATTTCGTTGTACCGTTGGATCACCATTAGAATCAAAATTAAAAAAATCTATATTTATTAAGTCATCGCCGTTAGATGTCCTGTAAACAAATGAATTCGTAATACTGGTGGAGGGATTAATAAATAATTCAAAACCAAAATTGTTATTAAATCCTTTCCTTTCCCTTTGGTATTCACGGATTTCATCCTGAAAACTATCTGTACTTCCATCAGGATTAAAATTTTCCTGCTCAAAAAGTGCATTGCCTGGAGCATTTCTATATCTATATGTTGTATTTATAAAAAAATTAAATTTCTTCCGTCTCAGATTTAGGCTGAGTGCCCCTCCATAATTATCCGGGTAGCCGGCAAATAGATTGACAGATCCGTTTAAACCAGAATTTTTTCCTTGTTTGAGAACTATGTTAATGATACCACCAGTGCCCTCAGCATCATAACGTGCTGATGGATTTGTTATAACTTCAACTTTTTCGATAGTTTCTGCCGGTAGTTGCTGCAATGTTTCAGGATTGATTCCCGATAGGGCAGAAGGCTTCCCATTGATCAGTATCCTGACACTTTCATTTCCTCTCAAGCTAATATTTCCTTCAACATCTACAGTTACAGACGGGATATTATCCAAAACATCAGTAACAGAGCCCCCTCTTACCGTAAGATCTTGCCCTACATTGTATATTTTTTTGTCAAGACGCAGTTCTATTGTGGTCCTTTCCCCAATTACTTCTACTTCTTCTAGTTGCTCGGCATCAATTTCTAATTCTATGGTTCCGAGATTTGTTGATTCTCGAAGGTTTTGGGATTTGAATTCATAGGTTTTGTAAGAAATATATTCGATCCTTAAGTTATATTGACCCGGCAAAGTTTCCACACTAAATTCGCCATTAGCGTCAGTTAATCCACCTGTAACACGCTCCGGGTTTCGTAATGATTGTAGAATTAAGGTTGCATATTCCAGGGGTTCACCAGTTTCTGAATCAATAACTTTTCCGTTAATTTTGATTGGATCTGGTCTTTGAGAGAATGAGCTCAAATGGATAAATAAACAAATTAGACCAATTAATATTCTCATTTGGTAAGCACCCATGTTTTGTCTGGTTCTTCTTTCCATTAAATTTTTAATCTGAAAATTATATTGATCCATTTTTATAAATCGTGATTTAGGAATAATTTTTCCTGATCCAAAGTTGTAATAAATAACTAAAGACCAGAAACAATCTTCTTTAAACGACCTAAGGATTCCAGTGAACGGCAAGTTTGCGCCTTAGAGCAAATTGTTCGTATGATAGAGCAGGGCAGATTAGAAGTATTAAGAGAGGGTATAAAAGTCGGTAAATGAGAATAAAATAAGATTGCTTGATGCAAGCTTATATTTGGGCAACCAACTTTTTTCTATTTGCTTTTTGGGTATGTAAAAAATAAGGGCTCTAAAAACTTAGTTTTCTAAATCTTCAGACTTCCCTTTATCCTTCTTTTTCTTTTCCTTTTTCTTTTGCTTTTTTACTTTTTTATACCCTTGTTTTTGGAGTTCAACTAATTTATTGAATTTATCCTCCGGAAGACCAGCTTGCAATTCTTCTTTTTGATTTTTACTTATTTTTTCAGCAGCTTCTTTTGCCTTCTCAGGCGGTAACTTTAAAATTTGAAGTTCAATACTCTGTTGTACATACTTTGTAAGGATAGAAGAGACTACAGCCGTCTCAAAGTCATTTAGTTCTATAGCCTCGATTATTCTTGGCATTTCCCTATTTACTATTTCTTCTGCAGTAAGATTTTCTGGTTTTCGTTCAGGTTCGGGGGAGCGTGGTATTACACTCTGCCGGCCCCGGTTATATGGATTATTATATCCATTATTATAACCGTATTGGGCATTAGCTATGGGGATTACTGCCAAAAGCAAAAGGACTATTACTAAATATTTAATATTCAACTTCATTACTGTCATTTTTCATTCAAATTAAACCAAGGATTTTAGCTTTGTACTTAAATCATTGTTTATGGTATTGCTCCATTTGACAAAATTATAATATTATTACCATAATTTTAGGATGGTTCTTAAATTTTTCACTTATTAATTCAACAATTCAAGTATTTTTTCGGGAGGCCTGCCAATAACGGCTTTATTTCCTTTAATAACTATTGGGCGTTCAATTAATTTGGGATATGCTAACATTGCTTCAATAATTTGATCGTCGGATAAGTTTTCACCTTTGAATTTTTCTTTCCAGATTGCCTCATTTTTGCGTACTAACTGTTCAGGCCTCAAAGTCAGATATTCTATAACTTTTCTTAACTCATCCTTAGATGGAATTTCTTTGAGATAGTTGATAATTTCATAATCCTTCCCTGAAGATTCAACTATGGCCAAACCTTCCCTGGATTTGCGACATCTTGGATTGTGGTAGATTTTTATCATTGTTGTCTTTTTTTTCTATCGTTATACCAGATTTCTAAACTTCCTTTTGCCCCATGGCCATGAGGTAGGCCTTTAAAAATTCATCAATTTGCCCATCCATTACAGCATCTACATTACCTGTTTCTTTACCAGTGCGAACGTCTTTGACTAATTTGTAGGGGTGCATGACATAATTTCTAATCTGCGATCCCCATTCTATCTTCATTTTTGAAGATTCTATTTCGCTGCGGGCTTCTTGTTTCTTGCGCAATTCAATCTCATAGAGTTGAGATTTAAGCATTTTAAGCGCAGTAGCTCTGTTATCGTGTTGCGACCGGGAATCAGAACATGAAATTTGAATACCGGTAGGCTTATGAACCAACTGTACTTTTGTTTCTACCTTATTCACATTCTGTCCGCCTGCACCACTAGATCGGGAAGTAGTAATTTCAATATCCGCCGGGTTTATTTCTATTTCAATACTATCATCAACCAATGGATAAACGTACACTGATGCAAAAGAAGTATGCCGCTTGGCATTACTGTCGAATGGGGAAATACGCACCAGACGGTGAACACCGTTTTCTCCTTTCAGCCAGCCAAAAGCATAATCACCATCAATTTCTAAGGTAACGGTTTTAATACCGGCTACATCACCTTCCTGATAATTCCCCCGCACCGGCAGTAATTTGCAGAATCGCGGTCATATTATCTCCTTCATCAGAGAGCATGTTTCTGAATTCAAGATTTTCTACAGCTTCCAGCGCAGTGTTGTATTGATTGGCTACCTCTTCAGCGGATACTTCCCCTTCCTTAACAAATTCCAAAAAAATTTCCAGGTCATTCACAAAACCTTCTGCGGCTTTGAAATCTGAAACCCATTTTTTTTTGGATTGAACAAGTTTCATTTGCTGCTGAGCTTTTTGAGGATCGTCCCAAAAATCCGGAGCAAGGGTTTTTTCTTCTTCGTTTTCTATTTCTATTAGTTTGGCATCTATGTCAAAGATACCTCCTCAACGCGCCAAGGCGTTCTATAAGATCTTTATGCTGATCTGTTGTTACCATCAAAAAAAATTTTCAGTCAAAAATAACAATCTTTTTTTTGGTATTTGTTGATTTTTAAGTCAATTGCTCTTATTGCTGCTGCTGTTGAGCAACAACCTGCACGGAATGTTTGGTTTTATTTTTTCCACTTGCGTAAACTACTCCTTTTAATGGAGAACAATCATTATAATCTTTTCCATGTGAGACTTTAATATGGTTGTCATTGGCAATTAAGTTATTCGTTGGATCAAAGCCTAACCAACCTATGCCGGGAACATAAGCTTCGCTCCAGGCATGCATTTGTGAATCTCCAAAATATCCATTTCCCTGATGTAGATAACCCGAAACATACCTAGCAGGGATTTCATTTTGTTTTGCTAAAGCACAAAACAAATGGGCAAAATCCTGACAAACCCCTCGTCTATTGCTTATAATTTCTGTCAGAGTAGTATTTACATCCGTAGCATTGGTTGTGTAATAGAGGTGATTAAAAACCCACTGATTGAGATCCTGAAGGTTTTCAAAAATAGATTTGGATCCATTAAAACTGAATATTTTACCATGACTTGACGGTATGGCCGTAAAATGCGTTGTTCTTAGAAAAGGTTCAAAGTCCACTTTAAATTCCAATTCCTGAACTATTTTATAAGCCTGTTCCCTGCTAAGTTCATCTATAAAATCAAAAGGGTTAACCTTCTTTTTTACCAAACTGAAATTGGCTTCAAAAGAAATGTCTTTAAACTTTTCCCTTGGTTGCACACGGATAGTTTTAAAACCATAACCGTTTACAGAATCCTCATTAATAGCATGAACGGAGTTTTTAAAATCTATTTTGATATGAGTTTGTGTATCATTCTCCTCAGGAATGATCAGGAATTGCCAGTGTGCGTCTGCTATCCATGTATCATAATGGTTTTCAGCGCTATAAACAATGGAATATTTTAATGACATAAGTATTATATAACCGTATTAAGGTAAGTGATAGAAAATCATTTTAGTAGTTGAAATACTCTTTTTCCATTTTTGTGCTGATTTGCACCAGCCTGCTAAGTATATCTTCAATAAAATTCTGAATATCCCCTTCAATTTCTTCAATGTGTTTATATTCATATTCCGATCTTACTTTACCAACCAGGAATGCCGTAGCATTTTTATTGTAGTGTTTGCTTGTGTCCAAATCCCTTATATGTTTATAAACCTGGTTGAGGCTATTCATAATAGATCTTGGGCAGTTTGGATTTAAAATCAAGAATTCCAAAGTTGAGATGCTGTTAGGAGGTTTTTTATACAAACGCCTCATCATATCATAAGATTCAGCACATTTTAATAAAGTCGTCCACTCAAAACTATTGCTAAACTTATCTCCATAGCTGCCTTGTGCTTCCAACGCGTCACGATATTTGGCATTAATCATTCGAATTATCTGTGTAGCTCTTTCAATATTTACGCCCATCATTATTATCGCATAAGCTTCATTGTGCAATAATGTACCGCGAATTTTACCACGTAAAACAGCTGTCATTTCAGTAACATTTGTTGTAAAGTCATGCAGACCATTTTTCACAAGAACAGCGGGATCATAGTTAATTATAAAATGATAAAATTTATTTATGGACTCATATAGTCCGGTAGAGATAAGATCTCGGGCACTATTGGCATTTTCCCGAGCATTTTTTACATTGTTAAGAATTGAATATGCTGATTCCGGGTTTAGACCAATATTAAAAAGCACTTCTTCTTCAATAATATCCATGGATTTGTCCGCTTGCGGCTCTCCAACCATAAATAGCATAGACCGCAATACGAATGGTCTGGATTGAGACAAATCATTTGGGGCATCAAGAGAAGAAAAATAGTTAACGCTTAAATACCTGGCAATATGCTCAGAGCGTTCAATATATCTACCCATCCAAAAAAGGTTGTCTGCTACTCTTGCAAGCATAATTTATTTTTTTAACACCCAGGTGTCCTTAGAACCACCTCCCTGAGATGAATTAACTATTAGATTTCCTTTTTTTAACGCTACCCTTGTGAGTCCTCCTTTTAGAACAAACTCTTTTTCTTTTCCCAGGACGGTAAATACTCTAAGGTCTACGTGCCGTTGTTCAAAAGATTCTTTTTTTGCAATATAGGTAGGGTGCACAGAAAGAGACATAATGGGTTGCGCCACATATCTCCTCGGATCTGACTTGACCTGTTTTTTTACCTCTTCAATTTCTTCTTTGGTCAATCTATTGCCAATTGATATTCCGTATCCGCCGGCCTCATCTACAGGTTTGATGACCAGTTGATGAATGTTGTCCAAAACATATTTTAATTCGTCCGGCCTGCTGCAATGGTATGTATGAACATTATTCAATATGGGCTCTTCATTTAAATAGTACTTGATTATTTCAGGCATATATGTATAAACGGCCTTATCATCAGCGACCCCTGTTCCGGGAGCATTGGCTATGGTTACATTACCTTTTTTATATGCTGCGAATAAGCCGGGAACGCCCAATGAAGAATCGGGTCTAAATTCTAAGGGATCAATAAATAAATCATCAATACGGCGGTAAATAATATCCACCTTTTGAGGACCTCTGATTGTTTTCATATACACAAAATCATTTTCAACAAAAAGATCACGGCCCTCAACTAATTCAACCCCCATTGTTTTTGCCAGATATGAATGCTCATAGTAGGCAGAATTATACATCCCCGGAGTAATAACAACACAAACCGGTATATCAACCCCATGAGGTTTAGTTGTTTCAAGTAGTTCCAATAAGTTTTCGGCATAATCGGTGACTGTATGGGTCTGATAATGGTTAAAAACCCCAAACAGAGCCCTTTTAAGCGCGGTCCGGTTACAAATAACATAGCTTACCTCTGAAGGGCAGCGTATATTATCTTCCAACACATAATAATTACCATCATTGTGTTTGATAATATCGATGCCTGAGATATGATTATATATATCACCCGGAGGATCTACCCCCATCATTTGGTGTAAGTAATTCCCTGAGGAACTTATTAGTTCCATTGGTACTAGGCCTTGCTTGATTATTTTTTTTTCATGATAAATATCCCAAAGAAAAAGATTAAGTGCTTTACTGCGTTGAATTGCACCACGCTCTATAAATTCCCATTCTTTGGGATCAATGATCCTGGGAAATAAATCAAAAGGAAATATTTTTTCCTGAGACTTTTTCTTGCTATAAACCTGAAATGTTATACCCTGATTAAAGAAAGAAGACCTGGCCTTGACGTTAAGACTTGCATAATCATCTATGGAATGCTCCCCATACAAATCAAAAAGCTTTTTGTACACATCCTTTACATTTCCGTCATTATCATAAATTTCATCATATAATGATGGATTTCTTTGGTAAGATGAAAAGATCTGATTCTTGATTTTTGTCATACAAAATACTTTGTTTCAATATAGTCTATTTTACTCAGCTTATGAATAGATATTTCCAAATAATCCCACTTGTTTTTTAGCTATAAATTAAAATATCTAGAGAATTAATGCGGATTTAATTATTTGCAATAACTAACAAGATTCATAAAGATATTAGCGGAATTTATCTAAATTTAGCGCTTAATTTGCGACGATGAGAAACATTCTATCCTTTATTTTAGCACTTGTTATTTATCAATTTTCCAATGCTCAATTCACTGAAAAGAGCAAAGCGTTTCAGCAATATGAAGGGTTTTATGACTTCTATTATGACGCTGCCAGTGATAAGGTTTACCTGGAAATTAATGAACTTCAAAAGCCTTTTCTATACGTGTATTCCCTAAGCAGTGGAATTGGAAGTAATGATATAGGTTTAGATAGGGGACAGCTTGGTAATGAGCAGGTTGTATATTTTAAAAAAGTTGGAAATAAACTACTTCTTATCCAACCTAACTTAAAATACAGAGCACTAACGGATAATGAACTTGAAAAAAAATCTGTAGAACAGGCTTTCGCCAAATCTGTGCTTTTCGGTTTTGAAATTGTAGAAGAATCAACAGGTAAATATATTATTGATATCAGCGATTTTTTAGTTCAGGATGTTCATGGGGTTACAAAGCGCCTGAAGCAAAAACAGCAGGGAACTTACAAACTTGATAAGAGTAAAAGCGCCATGGCACTTGAAAGAACAAAGGCGTTTCCAAAAAATATAGAGTTTGATGTTACATTGACTTTTAAAGGAGAATCCAAAGGTGAATATATCAGGTCTGTTAGCCCTAATCCGGACCTGGTAACAGTTGCTCAACATCATTCGTTTATTGAATTGCCCGATTCAAATTATAAACAAAGGATTTTTGATCCGAGAAGCGGTTCATACCCTTTTTCATATTATGACTATGCCACACCGGTGCAGGAACCTATTTTAAAGCGATTTATTACCAGACACCGTTTGTCTAAGAAGAATCCAGAGACCGAAATAAGCGAAGCTGTAGAACCCATTATTTATTATTTAGACAATGGCACTCCAGAACCTGTAAGGACCGCTTTATTGGAAGGAGGAAAGTGGTGGAACGAGGCTTTTGAAGCAATAGGGTACAAAGATGCATTTCAGTTAAAGATATTGCCGGATGATGTTGATCCGCTGGATGTAAGATATAATGTTATTCAATGGGTACACAGATCTACAAGAGGTTGGAGTTACGGGAGCAGTATTACGGACCCCAGGACGGGTGAAATTATTAAAGGGCACGTAAGTTTGGGCAGTTTAAGGATCAGACAGGATTTCTTAATTGCACAGGCCTTAATAACCAGGCCTTTTGAGGAACGCGATGATAATTATAAGGCAATGCTGGATTTGGCTTTAGCGCGAATTAGACAGTTGTCTGCTCATGAAATTGGTCATACATTGGGGTTTACACATAATTTCGCGGCAAGTACAAATCAAAGAGCTTCGGTAATGGATTATCCGCATCCACAGTTTACAATCGTGAATGGGAAGATAGATTATTCACAGGCGTATGATACAGGAATAGGAGCATGGGACAAAACAACTGTTGCCTATTCCTATTCTGAATTTGCGCAAGGAACAGATGAAAAGCAAGCTTTGAATAAAATACTGGAAGAGTCTGCCAGGAAAGGACTTCGATTTATTTCTGACAAGGACGCAAGGCCTTTAGGCGGGGCACACGCTTTAGCTCACCTTTGGGATAATGGTCAAAGCGCCAGCACAGAGCTGGAAAATGTTTTAAAGATCAGGGAGATTGCAATAGGGAATTTTTCTATAGACAATATCCGTAAAAATGAACCAAATACAACTTTAGAAGATGTTTTTGCTCCGCTTTATTTTTTTCACAGATATCAGACTGAAGCAGCCGCTAAAATGATTGGAGGCCTGGACTATAACTATGCTGTGAAGGGCGATGGTCAGAAAATTGTTGAAAGCATTGATAAAAGCTTACAGCTTGAAGCGTTAGAGGTTTTGTTCAAAACATTAGATGCAAATGTGATTGCTATCCCCGAGGAAAAATTATCATTGTTTCCACCCAGGGCCATCGGATATCCCAGAACCAGGGAATCTTTCAAAGGCAGAACAGGAGTTTCATTTGATGCTCTTTCTGCCCCTGAGACAGCTTCTGACATGACTTTAGGATTATTGTTGCACCCCGAAAGAGCTTCGAGATTAATACAACAAAAAAGTTTAGATAACCAGCAAATTGGACTTGATTATGTGCTAAGTCAATTAGTCCAAAATACGATTGCCAAGGACCTGAGGGACCCATATTTTAATGAAGTCCAGAAGTCAATCAATTACAGGGTACTTTATCACATTATGAACCTTGCAGCCCATAAAGGTGTTCATCCCCAGGTAAATGCTATAGCCAATAGCCAACTCAAATCAATTAAATCAACCTTACAAGCCGGTAAGAATAATTTTGATGCTATGGAAATGATCAGAAGGGTTGATTACTTTTACAGCGAACCAGCAGAATTCAAAGTTATTGTAGCTCCCAAAATACCAGATGGATCTCCAATTGGTATGGATTGTATGAATTAGATTGAAGAACCAGGCCTATGAAAATTAATTTAATTAGTGATACGGTTACCAAACCCTCGCCCGGCATGTTAGATGCCATGATGTCTGCAGAAGTAGGTGATGATGTTTTTAAAGCAGATCCTACAGTTAACCGGCTGGAAGAAAAGGTAGCCAATATGTTTAACAGGGAAGCTGCTTTGTATTTTCCCAGTGGCACAATGACCAATCAAACCGCAATAAAGCTACATACCAATCCCGGAGATCAATTAATTTGTGATAAGTATGCCCATGTCTATAATTATGAGGGTGGGGGAGTGAGTTTTAATAGCGGAGTTTCATGTAAATTAATAGATGGCCATCGGGGGATGATGACCTCAAATCAGGTTGAGGAAGCTATAAACCCACCTGATTTTTATCATAGTCCTTTGACTTCTTTAGTCTGCGCAGAAAATACTACCAATAAAGGCGGAGGAGCATGTTGGAATTTTTCTGAACTGGTACGAATTAAAGAAGTTTGTGTAAAGCACGGTCTGGCCTATCATTTGGACGGTGCCAGGATATGGAATGCGATGGTAGAAAAAGGCGAATCTGCTAAACAGTATGGTGAATTATTTGATACAATTAGTGTTTGTCTGAGCAAGGGCCTAGGATGCCCGGTGGGTTCTGTTTTGGTTGGGGATAAAGAAATGATCGATAAAGCATTGCGCATTAGAAAAATTTTAGGTGGCGGAATGCGCCAGGCTGGTTTTATGGCCGCGGCCGGTATCTATGCGCTGGACAACCAAATTGACCGTCTTGCGGATGATCATAAAAAAGCAAAAGAAATTGGCGCAATACTCGAAAGTCTATCCTTTATAAAGAAAGTAGAACCTCTGGAGACCAATATTATAATCTTTGAAATAAATGAAGACTATTTAAGTGCAGAAGATTTTATTGAAAAACTTCGCACAAAGGATATTCATATAATTGGTATGGGAAGTTCTAAACTACGGATAGTAACTCATATGGACTATACAGAGCAAATGCATGAAACGTTATTAAAAACCTTAAAAACACTATAAGTATTCAGACTTTTTAAGTGTAGTGATTCTTTTTTTAAGATTTTTTATACCATTCTCCATTCCTGCTTCGGAGCCATAAAGCAAACTATTTCCAATAAGCTGCCCCTTTTTATTCTTAAGATTAAAAAGAAAGTTTCCATCATGGTCCGTTTTCCGTTCAATTATTATATGCTGTTTATCCAGTAGATTCAAACTACTGACTACATTCTTTACCTCTTCTTTACTTGAAAATCCGACACTATAAAACAAGGTATTACCGTTTGTAGTGCTTAAAGAGAAATTATACGTGTTGTTATCTTCCTTATTAATCTTAATCATGTAGCGTGTTTTTTTTAAAAATATTAAATAATAACCAACTATCATACTTAATTAACAAACCAGACAAGCTTAATTTATCCATCTATTATGTACATAACTCCGTAAGGTTTATCATTTAAAAAGGGAATCCATACCAGGAATATTTGGCATTCCCTCTTTGGCTACTGCCCCTAATTCTGCTTCATTTATCTGGGTCGCTTTTTCTATTGCCTTATTTAAGATAAGCACCAGATAGTCTTCCAATTGCTCCTTATCCTCCAGTAACTGGTCATCAATATTAATAGCTTTCACGGTTCTATTTGCCGTTATAGTTACGGAAAGAAGGCTGTCAGACGATTTTTCTTCGATTGTAACAGAATTCAAGCGTTCTTTTGTTGCTTTTACTTTTTCCTGGGTTTCTTTTAGTTTTCCCATCATACCTGCTAAGTCTCCAAACATATTTTGCTTTTTAGAATTACTAAAATCAAAATTACTAAATTGCGCCTTCAAAAATTGTTATAATGATGCAATTTCTTAAAATAAGAATCGCTTTATACATTGTTCTTATTATGGCTGTTTCTTGCCAGAATCAAAATCAAAATATGGAAGTAATAGAAGCCCCCAAAGCCAAAGGAATACCTGTAAAATTAGAAAGGCATGATGATATTCGAGTAGATGACTATTATTGGCTAAATCAGCGAGATAATGAAGAAGTAATCGCTTATTTGGAGGAAGAAAATAATTTTTACAACTCCTTAACTGGTCATACCAAATCTTTTCAGAAGGAATTGTTTGAGGAAATGAAGGGTCGGATTAAGGAAGACGATTCTTCATTGCCTTATAAACTAAACGGATATTGGTACATAACGAGATATGAAATAGGAAAGGAATATCCTATTTATTCAAGAAAAAAGGAGAACCTGGAAGCTTCAGAGGAGATAATGTTTAATTGCAATGAGCTTGCAGAGGGACATGACTATTTTGAACTCAGAGGTGTTACAGTAAGTCCGGATAATAAACTTGCTGCATTTGGCACCGATACTATAAGCAGAAGGCAATATCACATTCGGATAAAAAACCTTGAAACAGGGGAAATTTATCCTGATAAGATAGATAATACTACAGGTAGCGCTGCATGGGCGAATGACAACAAAACTTTTTTTTATACCAAGAAAGATCCGGTTACTTTGCGATCAGACAAGATATATAAACATGTGTTGGGAAATCCGAGTGAAAAAGACGAATTAATATTTCATGAGCAGGATAGCACTTTCAATACATTTGTGTACAAATCAAAATCCAAAAAATATATTATTATTGGCTCATACAGCACCTTAACATCTGAATTTCAAATACTTAATGCTAATAACCCTAATGGGGATTTTAAATTGTTTTCTGAAAGAAAAAAGGGCTTGGAGTATTCTATTTATCATTTTGAAAAGAATTTTTATATACTCACAAATAGGGATAAGGCTACTAATTTTAAATTAATGAAGGTTGATGAGAAAGATACATCTTCTGAAAATTGGGAAGAGTTTATTTCACACAGGCCCACAATACTCTTAGAGGATATTGAAATCTTTAAGGATTACTATGTACTAACAGAACGAGATAATGGCCTAAGCAAGCTAAAGATTACGAAATGGGATGATTCTGAAAGTTATTACATCCCATTTGATAGTGAAACCTATATCGCATACCCTTATGCAAACCCTGATTTTGATACGGATAATTTTCGATATGTATTTAATTCTATGACTTCACCTTATGCCATTATTGATTTTAATATGGATACTAAAGTGAAGGAAATTAAGAAGGAACAGGAAGTTTTAGGAGGTAAATTTAATAAAGAGAATTACCGTTCAGAGCGAGTTTGGGCTGCAGCCCGTGATGGGGCAAAAGTGCCTATCTCATTGATTTACCATAAAGACACAGAACTAGATGGTAGCAGTCCGCTTTTACAGTACGGCTATGGTTCGTATGGAAGTACTTCAGATCCGTATTTTTCTTCGGTAAGATTGAGTCTTTTAGACAGAGGATTTGTTTTCGCTATTGCCCATGTGCGTGGTGGAGAATATCTGGGCCGTCCTTGGTATGAAGCAGGGAAGCTCCTTAATAAGAAAAACACTTTTACCGATTTTATAGATTGCTCTAAGTTTTTGATTGAAAAAAAATATACGAGTAAGGAACACTTATATGCCTATGGCGGTTCTGCAGGTGGTTTGCTCATGGGTGCTATTGTTAATATGAATCCCGAACTTTATAATGGGGTGATAGCTGCAGTGCCTTTTGTAGATGTCATCACAACGATGCTTGATGATTCAATTCCATTGACTACGGGAGAATTTGATGAATGGGGAGATCCCAATAATAAAGAGCATTATGACTATATGAAATCGTATTCCCCATATGATAATGTTGTGGCTCAGAATTATCCTAATATGCTTGTAACCACAGGCTTACATGATTCTCAGGTTCAGTACTGGGAACCTGCAAAGTGGGTGGCAAAACTAAGAGCCCATAAAACGGACGAGAATAAACTTTTTCTATATACCAACATGGATGCAGGCCATGGTGGTGCTTCGGGAAGATTTGAAGCATTGAAAGAAACTGCAAAAGAATATAGTTTTCTAATAGATTTGGAGGGCAAAACGGTTAAATAAAAAAAAAATAGTAATTTTGTCGCCAGATTTGAGTCTTTTAAAAAAGATATATCGACCTAACCTTTCTTTATGAAAAATAAGATAAATGCTCATAACTCAATCCTGGATTTAATAGGAAACACTCCACTTGTTAGACTTAACCAAATTACATCTCCGCTAAAAGGGAATTTTTTTGCAAAGTTAGAAGCCTTCAATCCCGGACACTCCTCCAAGGATAGGATTGCTGCACATATTATTGATGAAGCAGAAAAGAGTGGCGTTCTTGAGCCAGGAAATACAATTATTGAAACTACTTCGGGTAATACGGGTTTTAGTATTGCTATGGTGAGTATTATTAAAGGCTATGAATGTGTTTTGGCTGTAAGTTCGAAATCTTCTAAGGACAAAATTGATATGTTGCGCTCTATGGGGGCAAAAGTATATGTGTGCCCTGCTCATGTAAGTGCTGATGATCCGAGGTCATATTATCAGGTTGCCAAACGTTTACATGAAGAAATGAAGGGATCAGTCTATATCAACCAATATTTTAATGAACTGAACATATTGGCTCATTATAAAACTACTGGTCCTGAAATATGGAAACAAACAAATGGTAATATAACTCATTTAATAGCATGCAGCGGAACGGGAGGTACTATATCAGGTACAGCACGATTTTTAAAGGAACAGAATCCGAATATTAGAATCATAGGAGTTGATGCTTATGGATCGGTTTTGAAGAAGTATCATGAAACCGGCAAGTTTGACAATAATGAAGTCTACCCATATAGAATAGAAGGACTTGGCAAGAATTTGATTCCGGATGCCACTGATTTCAGAATTATTGATGAATTTATAAAAGTTACAGATGAGGAAAGTGCCCATACCGCCAGGGAAATTTCATGCAAAGAGGGTATTTTTGTAGGTTATACAAGCGGAGCAGTTATGCAGGCGGTTAAGCAACTACACGATAAGGGTGAATTCAACAAAAATAGCAATGTAGTTGTAATTTTTCCGGATCATGGTTCAAGATATATGAGTAAAATATACAATGATCAGTGGATGAGTGACCAGGGCTTTTTTGACAGTAAGAATGTTGAAGAAGAACAGGCGGTTGAATATGTAAAATAAAAAAATAAGCTTTATATATTAAGGGCAACGGTATTAAACTGTTGCCTTTTTTCTTTTGATTTAAAATAATTTATGAATCGTAATCAAAATTCCATAATTTTGTGCACTAACCAAACTAGGCAAGATGAAAGATTTATTTGCTAGAATCATAGAGAATAAAGGACCTTTGGGTAAATGGGCATCTCAGGCGGAAGGATACTTTGTTTTTCCTAAACTGGAAGGCCCTATTTCCAATCGAATGAAATTTCAGGGAAAAGATGTCATTACTTGGAGTATTAATGATTACTTGGGCATGGCTAATTTACCTGAAATAAAAAAGGTAGATGGCGAAACTGCTGCTGAATATGGAGCTGCATATCCTATGGGTGCTCGAATGATGAGCGGACATACAGATTTTCATGAACAATTGGAAAATGAATTAGCTGCTTTTGTCCATAAAGAATCTGCATATCTCTTAAATTTTGGTTATCAGGGCATTTTATCTACAATTGATGCTCTTGTTTCAAAAGATGATATTATAGTTTACGATGTAGATTCCCATGCATGTATAATTGATGGGGTTCGTTTGCATATGGGTAAACGATTTACATTTGTCCACAACGATATAGAAAGTTTAAAAAAGAATTTGGAGCGTGCCAGTAAAATGGCAGAACAAACTGGTGGCGGAATCCTGGTTATTTCCGAAGGTGTTTTTGGAATGCGCGGGGAACAGGGTAAGCTCAAAGAAATTGTTGCACTCAAAAAGGAATTTAATTTTAGGTTATTGGTCGATGATGCACACGGTTTTGGAACATTAGGTAAGACCGGTGCCGGGGCAGGTGAAGAGCAAGGTGTTCAGGATGATATAGATGTATATTTCGCAACATTTGCAAAATCTATGGCAGGAATTGGTGCATTTCTGGCTGCCGACAAGGAAATTATTGATTATTTGAAATATAATCTGCGTTCTCAGATGTTTGCAAAATCACTCCCAATGATCTATGTGAAAGGATCGTTAAAACGTCTTGACATGCTGCGCACAAAGCCTGAGTTAAGAGAGAAACTTTGGGAAAATGTAAATGCTCTTCAAAACGGACTCAAAGAAAGGGGCTTTGATATTGGGACAACCTCAAGTTGTGTTACACCCGTTTATCTGAGTGGTAGTATCCCCGAGGCCATGGCATTGGTTAAAGATTTAAGAGAAAATTATGGTATTTTCTGTTCAATAGTAGTATATCCGGTTATTCCTAAGGGAATGATCTTATTGAGAATGATACCTACATCAACGCATACTTTGGAAGATGTTGCTGTAACCTTGGATGCATTTTCGGCTATAAGAGATCGATTACAGAATGGTACTTACAAGAGATTATCTGCTGCTGTAGCTGCGGCAATGGGCGAATAAGTAATCTTAATGACGACAAGCATCAGTATTTGAAGCTTTAATTACAAAATTGCTATAACTCTTTTCTATAGGTTCTTCTGCGCTTATAGATTTCGGGATCAAAGTGTTTCCACATTTGACGGATAGCAACATTTTCCTCTAATTCGGGAGTTCTGTAACAATTCCTTATTTTTTTCTCCTGAAAAACTTTGTGATACTCATTCATAATTATAGCGGTAACTCCCTTATTTTGGTACTCAGGATGAATACCAATAAGATAGAAAATTACATCTCTGCTATTTTTCTTTGCATTTAGAAGATACAAAAAGCCAAATGGAAAAAGCCTCCCTTTGGCTTTTTGCAAGGCAGTTCCATAGGATGGCATTACTATAGCAAATGCTACCAGTCTGTTGTTGCTATCAATTACAAACTTTATATATTCTGGATTAACTAATCCAACATATTTATTCTTAAAATAGGCTTTTTGCTCATCGGTTAAAGGAACAAATGAAGATAACTTCGCATAAGTCTCATTAAACAGATCAAACATCTGATCTGCCCATGGCATGATATCGGCAGACTTTGTAAAATTCATTTCTTTTAAACCATACCTCTTTTTTATCAAGGCCTGTATTTTAATAAAGTTTTCCGGTTTCGTATTACTGGCCGGAAATCTATTTTCCATGTATTCCTTTTCCTTAAGAAAGCCATGGAGTTCGTAATGATCCTTATAGTAGGGATGATTATACCACGTAATCATAGTTCCTATATCGTTAAAACCTTCAACTAACACGCCAACTTTATCCAGATTTGAAAACCCAACGGGACCTTCCATATAATCCAGTTTATAATTTTTGCCAATTTCGGCTACCTTGTCGAGCAGTGCCTTTGAAACCTCATAGTCATCAATAAAATCAAACCACCCAAAGCGCATTTTAGCGTTTTGTTGTTCATTAACTTCTATCCAATTAATTATAGTTACAACTCTGCCTACTAGTTTATTTTCTTTATAGGCAAGAAAAAACCTGGCTTCCGCACTCTTAAAGTTTGGATTCTTTTCTTTGTTAAATGTTTCGAATTCGTCAGAAATAAGCGGCGGAACCCAATAAAGAGAATTTTTATAAAGGGTAAAAGGAAATTTTATAAATTTTTTTAAATCTGATTTTGTAGTAGCTTCCTCGAGCCTTACCATACCATTTATTTGTATGGTCAAGATAAGAGATATTTGATGAAGGAATCAAATTTTAAGACAAATTTTACTAATTCATATAATATAATTAAACCAAAAGAAAGCGTAGATATTAGAAATCAATTACCCCTCTGTCGGAAGATCGCTTATTTTTCTCTTTTTTCTTCATCCTTTTTAAATCCTTTTTGGATGGCCCAAGGTCTATATCCTCGGCTCCTTTCCCTTTATTACTTCCTTTAGATTTTTTGGCCTTTTTGCTTTTTTGCATGGAGTTCTTTTTAATTGACCCGCCATTTTCACCTGCCTTTTGATCTTCAATAGGGATAAGGACTTCCTTATGAAGGTCTAGTCTGTATGACGCTCCAACCGAAACAAAAAGACGACTTGGAGAATTCTTAAAACTGCCTCCCAGATTCGCATCAACCTGAAAATTTTCATTTATTAAATAAGCTCCTCCGCCTCTTAATAATACATCTGCATAGCGATCACTGCTTATTCCCTGGTTTTCCAGAAATACACTCCATTTAGGGTTTCTAAGTGCATGAGAGAGGGAAAGAGTATAGCCTAATTCCGGATCATCCGTAGCAATCCTATCATAGGAAATATTGGAAATCAATACAAACCTCGGAGTAAGTCTGCTTTGAGTTGCCACCATTGCCCGTGGAGAAAATGTGGGATCCGTTGGATAAAACGGATTGTCGCCAATATTGAAATTGGCACCTGCATATACGGAAACAGCCGGAAGTAAATTTTTAAACCGAAATTTGTTATTGGCCCTCCAGCTATATAAGTTTGGCTTATTCCTTTCCGGATCTTTGAACGGATCAAATACTAAATATTTGACACCAAGGCGGTTTCTTGAAAAATTGGTCCTGGATTCACTAAACCCAAGAGAATTATACGTAATGTTCTGGTTTTGGTAGGTGCCTTCCCAATTAAGTTCGAGATTTTCGAGTAACAATCCATAACGGACCGAAAAATCCATGCCGTATACATTAGAATCATAATTCAGATCCGCGTGATCTCGCTTTTCATAAGAAAAACCCAATTCTAACTGGGGGACTCCTTTACCCACGGCATAGGCACTTACAGATAAACCCGGGCGGTTAGAATTAATAACATCAGTGTATTGGCAGATACCTAATAATGGGGCTAATAATGCTACTAAAAAGAGCGCATTTTTAGGATATTTTAGTTCAACAGCTCGAAACATTAGGTAGATTTTATTATTATTTTATGAAATTTGTAATGTTAATACAACGCTGGAATTGTATTTTTGATATATAGAATAGAGACATTATGGGTTTTTTAAGAACGATTTTAATAATTCTTCTGGTCTACTATCTGCTCAAATTATTTGCGAAATGGTTTGGTCCTAGAATATTTGGTTATGCCGCACGACGGACTGAGAAACATTTTAAAGAAAGATTTGAACAATTTCAAGGCTATCAAAATCACGAAGAAAGTTTTAACGAAGGTGAAATAAGTATTGATAATAAAACAGTTCAAAAAAATAAAAAGGATTCCGAGCAATTAGGGGAGTTCATAGATTTTGAAGAAATTGAATAACCATTACCACTAAAGCAACCAATGAATAAAGGTACTAAGGCTTTATTTTATCATTTTTTTGCGCTTGTTCTTTTTGTTGTTGCCTCCTTGGCATACTTCTATCCTGTGCTCCAGGGTAAAACAATCATCCAATCCGATATCATTCAATATACGGGTATGGCCAAGGAACAAAATGATTTCAGAAAATATACTGACGAGGAGCCCTATTGGACAAATAGTGCTTTTGGGGGTATGCCAACCTTTCAATTGGGAGCATATTATCCACATGATTATGTTAAAAAACTAGACAGAACCATTCGATTTCTTCCACGACCTGCAGATTATTTATTCCTTTATTTTATTGGATTTTATATTTTGCTATGTTGCTTAAAAGTAGATTATCGATTAGCTGTCTTTGGTGCCCTGGCTTTTGGTTTTTCTACTTATCTCATTATTATCCTTGGCGTGGGTCACAATGCAAAGGCACATGCTATAGGTTATCTACCACTTCTCTTAGGGGGCATTATACTAACTTTCAGAAAAAAGTACTTTTGGGGGTTTATTCTTACGGCTATAGCAATGGCATTGGAAATAGGTGCTAATCATTTCCAGATGACCTATTATTTTATGTTGCTGGTCCTTATTATGGGCTTTGCGTACTTGATTGACTCTATTAAAAAAAAGAAAGTAAAACACTTTTTCATAGCTACAGGCCTACTTATTGTGGCAGTAGTTTTGGGTATTGCAGCTAATGCATCATCCATTATGGCAACCAAAGAATATGCGGATTGGAGTACACGTGGGAAATCGGCTCTTACGATAAACCCGGACGGGACGCCCAAAGAAAATATTGAAGGACTGGACAAGGAGTATATAACTCAATATAGTTACGGTATTGTTGAATCCTTGAATTTATTTGTTCCAAGACTTTTTGGAGGTAGTAATAATGAAGACCTGGGTACCGATTCTAAGGCATATGAATATCTTGTAGAACAGGGATTACCCAGAACAAGGGCCCTTGAATTTAGTAGCGCACTTCCTTTGTATTGGGGAAATCAACCTGGAGTTGCGGCACCTGCTTACATTGGCGCAATTGTATTCTTTTTGTTTGTCCTGGGTCTTTTTTTAGTTAAAGGACGTTTAAAATGGTGGTTATTAGGAGGAACGTTGCTTTCACTTTTTCTTTCGTGGGGTAAGAACTTTGGTATTCTTACTGATTTTATGATAGACTATTTTCCACTTTATAACAAATTCAGGGCGGTTTCTTCCATTCAGGTAATATTGGAGTTATGTGCACCTATCCTGGCAGTAATGGCATTAGTACAAGTGTTTAAGCCCTCATTAGAAAACAGTAAGAAACTTGCAGCATTGAAAATGAGTGTCCTTATTGTTGTTGGACTTGGTATTACCCTCTTTTTAATAAAGAGTGTTTTCGATTTTACGGGCTTAAATGATAATACATATCTTAAATATTTCGGAGACGAAGTAATGACCATGATTAAACGGGACAGGGAGGCTGTTTATATTAATGATACCATACGATCTCTAATTTATGTGCTGTTATCCGGCCTGGCTATCTGGCTGTATCTTAAAGGGAGGCTTAAGCAAAACATGGTGATTTTGGCACTCTCTCTGCTTGTGGTTTTTGATCTGGTTGGTGTTGATCTCAGATATGTAAATAAGAAAGATTTTGACAGACAACGAAAAATGAACCAACCCTTTCAGCAATTACCAATGGATAAGCAAATTGCAGAGGACAAGGGAGTTTTCAGGGTTTATGATCCTTCAGAAGGCCTTAACGGCGCCAGAACATCATATTTTCATCAGTCCATTGGTGGTTATCATGCCGCTAAACCGGCAGGGATGCAGGATTTATTTGATTTCCATATATATCGAAATAATTTCCGAGTCCTGAATATGCTTAACGTAAAGTATATAATTCAACAAGATGATGAAGGAAACAAATTTCCAATGACAAATCCTGAAGTCAATGGTAATGCCTGGTTCATAGAGAGGCTCATTGAGGTTCAAAGTGCCAATGAAGAGATTAAGGCACTGGATAGTTTGGATGTTGTTAATGAAGCCGTTGTAAACACTGTTGATTTTACTCAAATAGACGAATTTAATTTTCCAAAAGATTCTTTGGCTTCCATTACCTTAAAGGAATATAAACCCAATCATTTAACATATAGTACGAGCAATGATAATAACGGACTTGCAGTATTTTCTGAAATGTACTATCCTGGGGATTGGAAGGCCTATATTGATGGTAAGTCGGTAGATCATTTTAAGGTCAATTACGTTTTAAGAGCTATGAATATTCCCAGAGGCAGGCACACTGTAGAGTTCAGGTTTGAACCTAAAGTTATTGATATTGGTAGCAAGATTACTTTAGCAAGCTCCATTTTAATGATTATTTTGTTTATAGGAGGAGGCGTATTTTCAATATATAGTTTGAGAAAAAAGAAGGAAGGATAATGCACAAGGTCCTTATCATTAATTATTATTGGCCTCCTGCCGGGGGACCCGGAGTTCAACGTTGGCTAAAGTTTGTAAAGTATTTACCTGAATTTCAAATACATCCTGTTGTTTATATACCCGAAAACCCAAAATATCCTATCACCGATAATAGCCTCCTTAAGGAAATTCCGGAAAATGTCACTATTTATAAGAATAAAATCTTTGAACCATATCATTTAGCTGGATTTTTAAGTAAGAGTAAAACCAAACAGATAAGTTCTGGTGTTATAAGTGATAACCATACTTCCTTATCAGAGAAAACTTTACTTTGGATAAGGGGGAATATGTTTATTCCGGACGCAAGGAAATACTGGGTTAAACCTTCAGTAAGGTTTTTAAAGGACATAATCAATAAAGAACAAATAGATACTATAATTACAACTGGCCCTCCTCATAGTCTACACTTAATTGGTTTGGAATTGAAAAGGATTCTGGATGTTAAATGGTTGGCAGATTTCAGGGATCCATGGACATCTATTGGCTACCACAGCAAGCTTAGGCTTACTAAAGCTTCACAAAGAAAACATCGTGAATTGGAAATGAAAGTAGCAAATGGCTGCGATAAGCTTTTAGTTACCAGTAATACAACAAAAGTTGAATTTGAATCAATTACCTCAAAACCAATACATGTGATTACCAATGGTTTTGATATTCCGGAGAGCGACCTGCCCTTTACTGCCCTGGATAGTAAATTTTCACTCTCCCATATTGGTTCACTGCTCACAGGGAGAAATCCGGAAAATCTTTGGAAAGTACTATCAGAAATAATTGATGAAAATGAAGCTTTTAGGAAGGTCTTTCAATTAAATCTTATTGGGGTGGTTGGCCGGGATGTTTTAAAATGTATTTATGATAATGGTTTAAAATCCTATACGAGTATTAAAGAATATGTTTCGCATGAGAAAGCTGTAGATTATCAGCGGAATTCCCAATTGTTGCTCTTAGCTGAAATAGATTCACCTGATACCAGGGGTATTATTCCCGGAAAGCTGTTTGAATACCTGGCAGCGAAAAGGCCAATCTTAGCTATAGGACCCCCAGATTGGGAAGTCGCGGAAATTGTAAAAAGAACCAATTCTGGTCTTGTTTTTAATTACAATTCCGGATCAGATCTTAAAGCTGTACTTTTAAATTGGTTTCATCTTTATCAGCAAGGCAATTTAATGGTATCTTCAGTAAATATAGAAGCGTATAACAGAAGAATGCTCACCGCAAAGCTGGCTGAACTGTTAGAATGGGAATAATTTTTAAACAATCCTTAAAAAATACTACTATCACTTATCTTGGATTTGCGATAGGAGCTATTAATGTGCTTTTCCTTTATACCCGTTTTCTTTCCGAAGAGTATTATGGCCTGGTAGGGGTTATTCTTTCTACATCGGCCATTCTAATGCCTTTGATGGCATTCGGTGTGCCAAATACACTAGTTAAATATTACAGTAATTTTAAGGATTCAACATCTGCGGATGGTTTTCTTACTCTTATGGTACTTCTGCCCTTGGTAATAGTACTTCCGCTTGCAGGGGCAAGTTATTTAGCCAATGAAGCCATAGGTAATTTCCTTGCCAGGGAGAATAATATTGTAAAAGATTATGTCTGGTACATTTTTTTAATAGGAATGGCTATGGCTTATTTTGAGGTATTTTTTGCCTGGTCTAAAGTGCAAATGAAATCGGTTTTTGGGAATTTCATGAAAGAAGTGTTCGTTAGAGTAGGGGTAAGCTTGCTCCTAATTCCGCTATATATGGAGATTGTAGGTGTAGATTTTTTTTTAAAGGCATTGGTAGTTCTATATCTCCTTAGAACATTGCTCATGAAGCTATACGCTTTTAGTCTTCGAAGACCAAAGATTCGGTTTAATTGGCCAAAGAATACCATTTCTATGGTAAATTATAGTATTCTTATTATTCTGGGAGGATCTACTGCAGTAATCCTTTTGGAAATAGATCGATTCATG
>NZ_CAMYIP010000121.1 GCF_947258525.1 uncultured Eudoraea sp. | reverse complement strand
TTCTTTTAAAGTAATTTTATTATTCAGATTATTATGAATATGCTGAAAAATTGGTTTCAGTTTAATATGCTTGATTAGTTGTTCTTGTTTTTCTTCTTTGCTACTAATGAATCGGGCCAATAAAAGCTCAATTATTCCTTTCGTTTCAAGGTAATGTCTAAGAGATTTATAAAGAATTTTTTTATTTATCCATTTTTTATTTTGATACACTTTTGGATTTACATGAGGCAGTGAACTATCAGGGTGCAACGCCAATAGCTTTACTATCAACATTTCACTTAGATCATCTGATTTGAGTTTATTTTTGTATGGGTATAATTCAAGCAGATTTAGGTCATTATAATTTGTATTGCTGAAATGTAAATAATACAGACCTAATCCTGCCTTAAACTCATAAGAACAAAACGTGTAACTCGGGATGAGGTAAAGAAAACCTTTCTTTAATTTCCGAACTCTATTTTCTATATACAAATTACCAGAACCCTCTTTTACTAAATACAACCTTGAAAATGGGCTGATAATATCAATGTATTTTACAGATTCCGTTTGTTTATGAAAAGCGATATTGTGCAATACAATGTTAATTGTATTACCTACTTCAATAAATGACATAATGTGAATTTAGTATATATTTACTCAAGTTTCGCAGTAAATTAAATTGCTGATAGTGAGTTAAAAAGGATTAAAAAAAGTAGCATGAAAATTTGGTTAAAATGCTGTATTACAGTATTTTAACATAGTTTCCAAACACAAATAATCATGCTACAAGATAAAGATACAAACAAGATTTCAGAATTGAAAAGCGGTTTTACCCATAGGTGGTTTGAAACCGATTTTATATTAGGTTCTTTGACATGTTTAAAACTTTCCGGTGTTAGTAAGTGCTTTATCGGCATTAAACAGAAAGGGTATAGCCTTACTTCATTGTTTAGCGTTTTGCTTTCCTTGCCTTACCTGGGGCAGCGCACAGTACATGGATTGCTCAATAGCTCGGTAGGCCAATATATAGAAGCCCGAAAGGACACATTTTACAGGCTCAAGAATACGAGTGCAATTGATTGGCGCAGTATATTATGGTTTTTCGCACTGAAGTTTATTAGGGTTTCCGGGAAAGAAAATCGTGATACCGGGGTGAAATGCCTGATTCTGGATGATAGTGTTATGCAAAAGAAAGGCAAATATATCGAGATGGTTTCCAGGGTTTGGGACCACGTATCAGGCAGGTGTGTCCTGGGATACAAGATATTGGTAGGCATGTATTGGGATGGCACCTCATGCATACCGCTCGACTTTTCTATACATAGGGAAAAGGGCAAAAAGAAAGACAAGCCTTTCGGTTTAAAGAAAAAAGAAATGAAGAAACAGTTTAGCAAAAAGCGGGAAAAGGAATGTTATGGAAAGCAAAGGATGCTGGAAACGGATATCTCGAAAATCGACGGTGCTATTGCTATTATTAAAAGAGTACTAAAGAAAAAGCTTGACCTGGATTACATTCTAATGGATAGTTGGTTCACGTGTTGGGCAATGGTTGAATTGGTTAAGAAGCGTACGAAGTTACACTTAATAGGGATGTACAAGGGCGCGAAAACCAAATTTGACATAAATGGGAAACAATTGACCTATAATCAAATTAGAAATGAATTGGGCAATCCTGTCAGATGTCGGAAACTTGGGTATTACTATAAGCAAGCAGTGGTTGGGTGGAATGGCCAATGCGTTAAATTGTTCTTTAGCAAACAAGGCAAGAATGGTAAGTGGAGAACCTTTTTGACAACCAACACGGCATTGTCATTTATTGACATGATAAAGATATATCAGCTAAGATGGTCAATAGAGGTTTTTTTCAAGGAGGCCAAACAATTATTAGGGCTTGGTAAAAGCCAATCCAATGATTTTGATGCCCAGATTGCTGACACTACTTTGGTGATGATCCAACATTTGATTGTGACCATGCGGTACCGCTTCGAAAACTATGAAAGTAAAGGGGCTATCTTTGAGCAGGATAGGGAACGGGTTGTCAGGTTTACGCTTGGAGAAAGGATTTGGGGATTGTTCCTTGAGTTAGTAAAAGTGATAGAGATATTATTTGAAGGTTGCGAAAGTGACGAAATATTACTGAGACTGCTTGAAAATGAAGAAGCCGAGGCAATCATCACTCAATTACTAGGTAAAAATCATGCTAAACAAAGGTCTGCGGCATGATTCAAAAATGGAAAGTTAAAAACTATCAATAGAGCAATCTGAAAGGGGGTAACCCTTGCAGATTAGCTCAAAATGAATCTGCGAAACTTGAGTAAATAAAATAAATATCCAAATCGTCAAGTAGTTGAGCACTGCTTGTTTCGTAAAAAATGGCTTCTCAATACCTTTAGGAATTGAAA
>NZ_CAMYIP010000120.1 GCF_947258525.1 uncultured Eudoraea sp. | reverse complement strand
TTTGTAGATTTGAAAGTGCAATTTACACACTGCGAAAAGATTTGACCCGATCGAATATCTACAAAATTATTAAGGTGAAAAAACGATAAAATCAAAACCATTTTCGGATTTCTGAACACACTAAACCAGGATCAGATTAGAAAAGAGAATTGGATTAAATAAAATGGTTGAAAATGGACTTCAAAATAGATAAAGAATGAGATAGACGTGGTGATATCGGTTTACTATCTGAAATAATGACGAATTCCATAGATGGCAAGAAATCTCATTTTTTATTTAATTATAATTAGCAGTCAAAAAAAGATAACTATGATAGCTGATTTTACTGGAACCCAGAGACAAATAATTCTCAGGTATATCATCGACGGTGCATCTTTTGTGCTTGATGTTGGTTGTGGAGATGGAGAAAAGACTTTTTATATTTCACCGCAAGTACAATGGTCGGTTGGAATTGATTCTGATGAAAATCTTATCAAAACAGCCATGAATAAATACAACAGCCACAATCTTGAATTTCAAGTGGCTCAGGCAGAATCTCTCCCATTCTCAAACTCTTCATTTGCTACGATCCTCTATAACCAAACACTTCACCATGTCCCTGTCGAAAAACAGATAGAAGCGCTTAAGGAATCCCACAGGGTTTTACAATTTAAAGGGAAATTACTCATAACCGAGCCGATTTATGGCAGTGGTTCAGCTGCACAGATATGGGAACCTAACAATGAGGAGAAAGAGCGAAAGCAAAGCGCAATCAATGCAATTGAATCGGTAATTAACACAGAGTTCTCTTTATCACTAAAGAGAAAGATCCATATCGAATACCAATGCGACGGATTTGATGATTTCTATGAATATTATGTAATATCAAAGTCTGATGCTAAATGGGACGAAAATAAAAAGCAGGATATTATCAATAAGCTTGAAAAGTGTAAGAGGAGCCCGGGTGGTAATTTTATTATAGATTATTCTGCTTCGGTTTGGCTCCTTATTAAAAGGTGAAATTTGCTTATAAGCATCGCATAAGGGTGGCCGTTGCTTCCAATTTTCCTCAGTAAGGCCGATTATGCGAATTCTTAATCAGATATCCAACATACATTGCCTATTTCCAGCATACATATATTACTGCTATTTATTTTAACTCTTTAAGCACCCGAATTTTGATGATTTCCAAAACTTATCTTCATCGATTTCGATAACCGTCGAATTAATTATCATGGCAAGATATATGTACGTAAAATCTAATTACAAAGCGGCATTCGATAGTCTTTCGCCAAGCAGAAAATTCGACCGATAAATAATAATTAGGTTGCTGCTGCATAACATTACAAAATGCATATTATCCAGAACTTATTAACGGTAATAGCCAAGAAAAAAAACTATATAATCAATGGTTATGAAAGCAAAGCAACAATTCAAACTGTGATAAATTTTTTAAAACATCTCTATGAATGATTCACAAATTAACGAATCCAATCCGTATAATATTTGTAGTTGTGAACCAGAAGCTAACTGCAAGGAATGTAATGAGAAAGAAGATTTGAATTGCCGGTTTAGTTTTGCAAAGCTTTTTCAGTTCTATTGTCTTTTTTTACCTTTTGCCATTCCAGCAATCGAAGGAGTTAGTCAAAGTGGGTACTCGTCTTATCTCTGGGGCTGGGTAATAATGGCAATTGTTTTTTTTGGATTTTGGGAGATATACATACTATGTAGTCACTGCCCATTTTATGCACTGAACAATGGTCTTATAGTATGTATTGCCAACTTTGGATGCCCACAATTTTTCCGATATCAACCTGGGCCAATAAGCAAATCCAAAAAAATCCAATTGGTTATTGGTTTTATCATCATGAGTGGATATCCGTTCATTTTTATGATTTTGGGACATCAGTACCTACTTTTATTTATATCACTTCTTGGATTGCTTTTCTTCTTTGGAGGGTTGTTCAAATTCAAGTGTACAAAGTGTGTCAATTTTTCTTGTGTTTTTAACCGTGTACCGGTCAATAAGGTCAATGCATACTTGAAACGGAATCCAGTTATGGCAAAAGCATGGGAAGATGCAGGTTGGCAGCTTGATAAACCAGTTTAATCTGGCTCCTATACCTGAATCGAAGGTATACAGTGAAAGACTTAAACCCTATGAGTCAGTCAAAGACTGGGAATCGAGAACAAAGAACTCTGGTTATCCTTTTTTAGGTGTAGGCTAAAATTCTCTTGCAGTTTTTTCTTATTATAAAGTTTATTTACTGAATTTGAAATATAGATCTTTTTGAGTTAGTAAATGGAAGCATGTATGTTTCTACAGCCAGAATAGAAGCGCGCACAGACTCCACCTCTGTTCGATCCATCTTGCCTTTTAAGGCTATCATCTGACCGTTCACAGCAAGTAAAGG
>NZ_CAMYIP010000119.1 GCF_947258525.1 uncultured Eudoraea sp. | reverse complement strand
GGAATATCTGGTTCTGTCTTCCTCTAAATGTTCAAATATAAACCTGGACATAAACCCAAGACTTTCAAGGCTTTCAACAGCTTCTTCTTCATTTGTGCCAATGGGTACAAAAACATCAGGGATAATACCTCCACCTCCGTAGACCACTTTGCCATTGGGTGTTGTAAACTTTAAAGAATCTGCCACTTTAATACTATCTACAGAAATCAGCTCGCCGTTATGATAGCGATCCGTAAATTTCTGATAATAATCCTTATTTCCATTTTTATATGTCTTTTGAATGGAACGTCCGGTAGGTGTGTAATATCTCGAAACTGTCAAACGCACAGCAGAGCCGTCGCCCAATTCCATTTCGCGCTGAACTAATCCTTTACCAAAAGATCTTCGACCTATTATTGTTCCTATATCATTGTCTTGCAGGGCACCGGCAATGATTTCACTTGCAGAGGCAGAGCGCTCGTTTATTAATACATAGACAGGTTTGTCTTCAAAACTGCCTTTTTTGGATGCGAAAGTTTTTTCTATTTCCCCTTTCTTATTCTTTGTATAAAGGATTAATTTTCCATCCCCTAAAAATTCATCAGCCAATTGCTCTGCAATTCCCAGATAACCTCCCGGGTTATCCCTAAGATCCAGAGCTAGTTTTTTTGCGCCTTGTCTTTGCAATATGCGCAATGCCATGTTAAATTCTTTATAGGTTGATTCGGCAAATCTGTTTATCTTAATATATCCCATATGGGGAGTTAGCATATAATATGCCTGAACGCTTTTTATAGGTATCCGATCCCGTTTAAGGTTTACTCTGAACATTTTGTTCTCAGATTTGCGATAAACCTTAAGTTCAACTGAAGAACCATTTTGTCCTTTTAGCCTTTCAACTATAGCATCACTGGGTAATCTTTTGCCGTAAAGGGTATCATTGCCCGCCATTAGTATTCTATCTCCGGCTTTTATCCCTTTAAGGTAACTAGGGCCTTTTTCTACAGTGCGTATTACCGTGATAGTATCTTTATACATATAAAAATTTATCCCTATCCCTACAAAATCACCCTTCATATTCTCAGCCACACGCCTCATTTCACTTTTAGGAATATAAACTGAATGAGGATCCAATTTATCCAGAATATTATTTACAGTAATATCTACAATACTATCTGTATTAATATCATCAACATACTCATAATCAATATAATCTATTAGCCTGTTGAGCTTATCCTTTTTAGAATTTGTAGTAAATAATTTCTCAGGCGTATCGTTAAAGTGAAGTTTACCACCCACAAAGATTCCAAGCGATAAAGCAAGGGCAATAATTGTTGGCCATATGTAAAAATGTTTCTTCATTCGTTCAATTATAATTTAAATAGCATCTTCAATTGAAGGCAGGTGTCGCAATTCCACGCCGGCCCTTTTTAGAAAATCCAGCCCTGAATTATCCTTATACGCAATCTGATATACCACTCGTTTTATTCCGGATTGGTGAATAAGCTTGCTGCATTCTCTGCAAGGCGACAAAGTTATGTATAAGGTAGCTCCTTCACAAGACTGAGTTGAAGAAGCTACTTTAGATAGGGCATTTGCTTCGGCATGTAAAACATACCATTTGGTATATCCTTCTTCATCCTCACAAAAATTCTCAAATCCGGTAGGTGTTCCATTATACCCATCAGAGATAATCATCCTATCCTTAACCACAATAGCTCCAACTTGCTTTCGTTTGCAATAGGATAATTTCCCCCATTCATGAGCCATTCTCAAATAAGCCTTATCGTATTTTTCCTGTTTACTTTGTCTCACCAAACAGAATCATTTTATGCACCATTTTATTCAGGCAAAGCACTAAGATACCTGCTTTACCAAAGTCCCACAACCTTATACGGTTAATTTTTGTTTAAAACCGTTGTATGGTATAAAAACATTTCAGTCTTTAGCGCAGAACATATGCCATAGGATATGCGCTCTTACCAGGGCCATCCATCTATTAACATGGGTATTGAAAGTAAAATTATGGCCGACAAAATTAATACTGTGAATACCGCCCTTTTAACTCCAAGTTTATTTTGAAAGATAAAGGCCAGTATTAGGACTGCAAATATTACTATAATCTGTGAAATTTCTATTCCACACGCAAAACCCAACAGAGGTCCTATTTTTTCTTCTTCTTCGCTCATCAGCATATTGAAGTAATTAGAGAATCCAAATCCGTGTATTAAACCAAAAAAAGTAGTGCTGAATTCAAGTAGATATCCCCTGTTTCCAGATTGCACTGCAAAAACCTGAAACATATTATAAGCGGAAGTTAATAAAATGGTCAATGGAATTAAAAATTCAACTAATCCCACATCAGCCTTAACAATAGAATAAGCAGATAATGCTAAGGAAAGACAATGTGCAATGGTAAATAATGTAGCCAGTACAACAACTTTCTTCCAGTGTTTAAAAGTAAAAGGAACCGTTAAGGCAGTCAGAAATAATACATGATCATACGCTCCCCAATCTAAGACATGGTTAATACCAAGTTTGCAATAGAACCAAAAATCATACATTTCTTATATTTTAATATACAAGGTTTTAGCGTTCAAGCTGCCGGTTGGCACAGAAACTTTCGGATTTCAAAGCCAGCCCTAGATTCCCCTTTCCTTTTGAATTTGTTCATAGGCCCTCTGAACTTCCTTAAACTTTTCCTCTGCGCCCTTTTTAATGGCTTCATTCTCCGTGATTACTTTATCCGGATGATACTTTTTCGCCATTTTCCGATATGCCTTTTTTACCTCATCATCTGAAGCCGCTTTTTCTATTTCCAATATTTTGTAGGCATTGTCGGCAGATTTAATAAACATCGCCTTAATACTTTCAAAATCAATCCTTCCAACCCTCAGGTAACGAGCTATCTCCTTTATTTTCTCTATTTCCAAATGGCTAACAGCACCATCGGCCTGGGCAATACCAAAAAGAAAATGTAATAATTGTAACCGAACTTCATAGCGGGTACGCTGGTTCAGATAAGTGCAGATGCGTTGGGCAGATACCTCCCTGTTTTTTATTACTTCATTAAATGTTCGAAAAATAGCATTGGCCTTTTCTTTGCCGTATGTGCTTAGAAAATATTGTCTGACATAGTCTAATTCGCGCTGACTTACTTGTCCATCTGCTTTAATAACAATAGAACAAAGAGAAAGTAGATTTAGCTCAAAATCTGCCGGAGACACTTTTTGTCTGGTAAAATCACTGAATACAGTTCTTCCTCCCGAACTACTATTTAGATTATCTATAAAGCTCCCAACTAAAAAGCCCAAAATAGCTCCGGGTAAACGAAAAAGAAAATAACCTAATATTGCGGCGAACCACCTAATCATGATCTTAGTAAAATTTGCGCAAATATAGAATAATATGAAGGAATACCTTACTTAAAGAATGGTTAAGCTTTGCACTATTGATATTACAATTTCACTATCTTTGCGACTAGTTTAATTAAAAAAATGCTTATGTATCCTGAAGAATTAGTAAAACCAATGAGAGCAGATCTGGCATCAGCCGGGTTCGAAGAATTATATACAGCAGAGTCAGTTGAAAATGCTATAAAGCAAGAAGGTACAACCCTTGTGGTTGTGAATTCTGTATGTGGCTGTGCTGCTGCAAATGCAAGACCAGCTGCGAAGTTAAGTCTGGAAAATGGTAAAAAACCTGACCATCTTATAACGGTTTTTGCCGGGGTAGATACGGAAGCAGTAGACGCTGCAAGAAATCTTATGATTCCGTTTCCTCCATCATCACCCAGTATGGCTTTGTTTAAAAATGGAGAATTGGTTCATATGATTGAAAGACATCATATAGAAGGAAGACCTGCAGAATTAATTTCGCAGAACTTAATGCAGGCCTACGAGGAATTCTGTTAACAGCTAATATACGGGTATCAGATGTTTTCATGCGTTAATTGAATTATCCATTAACGTTTACAGGATTAATTTCGAAAACCTATTTTTTTCGATCGCATAAAAAATTGTAAAAAACCACTTCTATGGAAGTGGTTTTTTATTTTTGTGTCATGCAAAAAATTTTGGCGTATCCACTTACCGTAATATATTTTATTTTCTTTGGGATAGCCCTGGTAATCTTTCATCCCATTCAATGGATTTGCTTTAATCTTTTTGGGTATAATGCACATAAAAAAAGTGTAAGTATCCTGAATTTGGTACTGCTGAGGTGTACTCATGTACTGGGAACCAGGTATACTTTTACAAATTCCTATAAAATTCCTTCAAACAGACCTTTAATTATCGTTGCGAATCATCAAAGCATGAATGATATTCCTCCTATCATATGGTTCATGCGTGCTCACCATCCCAAATTTGTAAGCAAAATTGAACTTGGGAAGGGAATCCCCAGCGTTTCCTACAATCTAAGACATGGTGGATCTGTGCTTATTGACAGAAAAGATGCCAAACAAGCCCTTTTGGAAATATCTAAACTTGGCAAATACATTGAGAAATATAATAGAAGTGCGGTCATATTCCCGGAAGGAACCAGAAGCCGAACAGGGCATCCAAAAAAATTCCAAACAACGGGCTTAAAAATACTTATGAAGCAAGCACCCTCTGCTTTGATAGTCCCTATTAGTATAAATAATTCGTGGAAAATGCTTCGTTATGGGAAATTTCCATACGGAATTGGATCGCATTTAACCTTTGAAGTTCACCAGCCTCTCGATAATAGCGGAGATCCGGAAGAATTAATTCAAAAAGTAGAACAAGTCATAACCAGTGGCGTAACTTCTTTTTAATGAACCGGAAAGCTATAATAAATAAGACTAAAAAATTTGTCAAACAGACACTTGAAGGTGCAGAAGGAGGCCACGATTGGTTTCATACAAAAAGGGTATTGGCAAATTCTATCCATATTGCCAAGAAAGAAAATGCTAATTTATTTGTGGTTCAACTAGCTGCGCTGTTACATGATATTGCAGATGCAAAATTCCATGACGGGGATGAAACCCTGGGGCCTAAAATAGCTTCCGAATTCCTGGCAGCACAGAAGGTAGACCTATTAGACAGGGAACACATAATCAAAATAATAAAATCCGTATCATTTAAGAACAGTCTATCCCCTATAGAAAATCCATTTGATTCTATAGAATTACAGATCGTGCAGGATGCAGACAGATTAGATGCTATTGGGGCCATAGGTATTGCGCGGGCCTTTAACTATGGTGGGTTTAAAAACAGGGAGCTCCATAATCCTAAAGTTCCGCCAAATATGAATATGAACAAGGAAGCGTATAAGAAGTCAAGTGCCCCTACTATCAATCACTTTTATGAAAAATTGCTTCTCTTAAAAGAAAAAATGAACACACCTACAGGGAAAAAACTTGCGGAGAACCGTCATGATTTTATGCTCAGTTACCTGGATCAATTCTACCAGGAATGGGAAGGTATAAAATAACGTCGTTTTAATTTATTGCAATTCGCTATCCCTTTTCACCAAATAATGACATGTTTCGTTATTGCGTATATTAAATTTTTAAAAGCAATAAGCCTAATTAAATAGTTTCCATTGACCCTGTTTGTATTGTTCATATAAATCACTATTTAATTTGGGAAATGATCGTCCTTCAAAATATTTCCGTTTTGCCAATTTTGCCATATCCTGAATTTGTTGAGCTATTTGACCTTCTCCTCTACCGCGCAAACCAAACCTGCTGTCATTTAAGGTTCCGCCATGGCATGATGCTATAAGATTCAATACCTTTTCTGCCCTATCGGGCATCACTTTCCTTATCCAATCTGTAAAAATAAGTCCAATTGCCCCATTCAATCTTACTACTGTATATGCAAAGGAAGTGGCGCCATGATCTGCAGCAACCTTGGCCAAATTTAAAATTTCATGACTATTTATTCCTGGTATTATAGGAGCCAGCATGGCATTAACGGGGATTTTGTTCTCAGCTAAAACTGCTATTGTTTCCAGGCGTTTTTTGATCGTTGTTGTTCTGGGTTCCAAAGTTCTTCGGGTATTTTCCGAGAGTGAAGTAAGTGAGATATTTACCCCTATAAGGCCATCATCACTCAATTTCTTTAACAAGTCCAGGTCTCTTAAGATCAAAGAATTTTTGGTGATGATCCCAACAGGATGGCGATATTTTAAAAATATTTCCAGACACGCCCTTGTAATTTTAAATTCCTGCTCTGCCGGTTGATAACAATCTGTATTTCCTGAGAGTACAATGGTTTCAGCTTTCCATTTACTACTTCTTAATTTGGATTCAAGAAGGGAAGCGGCATCTTTCTTTACCAAAATCTTTTGTTCAAAATCTAATCCGGCGCTTAAACCCCAAAATTCGTGAGTATTTCTGGCATAGCAATATATACAGCCGTGTTCGCAGCCCTGATAGGGATTCATAGAATATTCCATCCCAACATCGGGACTAGTAACTTTATTTACAATTGTTTTGGGAAAAACAGCTAAGTATTGGGTTTTGCCAGGCGTGGCCTCTTCACCTTCCTTCTTGCAATATTCAAGAAAATCTTGCTGTATTTCGTGAATGTGTTTGAGAAATTTGTTTGGAGTATTGTGTTGCGCTCCTCTTCCTTTAATAAAACCGTCTTTTTTCAATATTTGGATTTATTCCAAATTTATGGAATTATTCCTATATTGTCAATTTTATCAATTTAATTAATAGAGACATTAACTAATTGTTTTTTAGTTCCCCTTTTAGCATAGAACAATAATGCGTTGTCATTAAAATCCATTAATGGTTTAGACACCATAAGGGGTAGTCTAGCTTCTTTGTTATCTATGATTTTTTCATAACTCATTTTACCATGTTTGTCGAGTTGGATTACAAAGACATTTCTGTTCCTGCTCATGCCCTGTTTAAAAATTATCCTTTCATTATTGAGTAATTGTGGATTTTCTGCAGCGCTGCTTATAAAGAAGTACGTATTGTCGTTTTTCGTATAGGAACTATAAGATGCATATGCACCATCCCCCTGTGTTACTTCAGATTTATTAATATTTCTGGCCCAGACCATTTCACCTTTTAGGTTGAGCTTTGCACTCACTATATCATTGTGATGAAAACGTTCAACTCTTAGTCTTCCGCCACTGGAATTTGCCTGAATACTTGATGTAACAAAGTACTCCTCAGCATTGAAAAGTATATCATCATCCTTAGTGAAGTTTACATTCTTAAACACCAGATTCTTTACCTGTTCTGCATCCTCTTTACCAAACTTGTCTGCCATAAACTGATTTGAAAAAGGATTGTATTTCTTTATTTGGACTTCCAGAGTATTTGGGTCTAATTTAAAATATCCCAACCCATTATACCTGTTATCCTTTCTGTCAGCATAAAACCCAACGCAAATGAGATTTCCATTTCGCAGAATAGGCTTTAGCGCTTCTGAGTATTTCCCTGAGCCGTCAAAGGTCTGCGTTTTAGTGCCTTGTTTTGTAAGCATAATGAGTTCATACTGAAACTTTCGCTCCAGGGCTGTAAATCTTTTTTTCCTAAAATACGCTTTCCCTATAATGTATACCCGATCCATATTTGCAGAAACTGCAATATTCTCAAAAGCGTAATTCTTATCTTCTATTTCCTTGGAAAAATCCTGTTCAAATATCTTTTTGAGCGAAGCGCTAAATACGTAAATATTATGCTTATTTATTTTGCCCTTCTTGTAATGGGTGCTTATTATAAAGGAGCTCTTATCATCATTAAATAAGGCTGTAGTAGTAAACCCAGATGAAAAATTTCTATTGTAATAGTTGCGATCATAAGGTTGTTTTACCTGATCTGACTTAATTGAAAGTAACTTCTCCTGAGTAAAACGATAATCTGAAATTGGACTGCGGTGAACTACATAATCATAGGAAAATGTTTCCAGATTGTAATCCAAAAACAGCAAATACAATTGTCCGTTTTTAACATAGCCTTCTATAAAATCGGGGCCTTTTAATTTATAATTGTATTCAGAAACCAGTTCGAGGTTCTCATTATAATGTTCTATAAAATATCCCTTAGGTGTAAGGATCATACCGGTATAATAGGCTCTTACTAAAATAGTGCCACCTTTTCCATCCTCAGAAATTGAAACTAAATTGGAATATTTATATCTGTCCGCATACTTTTCCCCAAAATCATAGGAAATGGGCATTTTTTGCCCGTACATAAAACTCGCAGTAAAAACTGCCAAAAACACGATAAAACGAATTTTCATGATAAATAATGAATTTTAAGCTCATCAGGTTCCCGGAAAATCTGCCTTTCTTTTTTCTATAAAGGCAGTAGTGCCTTCCTTAAAATCGGCTGTGCCAAAACAACTGCCAAATGCATTTATTTCGGTTTCAAACCCTTTTGCATTATTCTTAAAACCCGCATTTACCGCTTTTATTGCATAAGAAATTGCAACAGGTGAGTTATTCGTTATCTTGCTTGCCATTTTTGTACAAAGTGACAATAGTTCTTCTTGAGGTACCACGTAATTTACCAAACCATAGGACAAAGCTTTTTCCGCATTAATCATTCCGGCAGTCATGATAAGTTCCAAGGCCATGCCTTTTCCAATTAATTGAGGTAAGCGTTGAGTGCCTCCATAGCCCGGAATTACTCCAAGAGAAACTTCAGGCAGACCCATTTTGGCATTATTGCTTGCAATTCTGAAATGACAGGACATGGCCAATTCCAGTCCTCCGCCAAGCGCAAATCCGTTGATAGCAGCTATGACCGGAGTACCTAAGTTCTCTATAAGATCAAAAAGGGATTTCTGCCCATTTGCAGCCAGTTCTTTGCCTTCCTTTACAGAATAATTCGCAAATTCCGAAATATCTGCGCCGGCAACAAAGGCCTTTTCACCACTGCCGGTGAGTATTATTGCTCTTATGGTTTTATCCTTGTTCAGTGTCTTAAATGCCTTACTTAAATCCTTGATTGTTGCCCTGTTTAATGCATTTAATTTTTTTGGCCTGTTTATAATTACCGTGGCCAAGCTATCATTTAGCTCAATGAGTACATTTTCAAAGTTCATAAGACATCATTTAATTAATTTATTTCTTCTTTTGGAAACAAAACAGTAAATACCGTTCCTTTTTCGGGTTGTGAAGTAAAACTTATACTGCCATTATAGGTTTCAACAATATTCTTTACCATGCCCAGACCTAAACCCATCCCACTTGATTTAGTTGTGAACTTAGGTTCAAACACCTTGTCCTTAAAACCATCCTGAATTCCAATACCATTATCTGCTACGGATATTTTTACTTTATCTCCTTCTGAGGCAACAGAGACTAATATTCGTGGTGATGCTACTTCCGGAACTGCCTGAATAGCATTCTTCACCAAATTTGTAATTACACGTATCAATTGAGTGCGGTCTAATTTGGCAATTATTTCCGCTTCATCCGCAATAAAATGTATGTACTTTTCATTGAAAATATCCAAAGCCAGTTTAACTATTTTTACAACGTTTAAATTTTCATTCTGTTGGGCCGGCATTTCCGCAAAGCTTGAAAATGCTGAAGCAATGCTGCTCATGGTATCAATTTGTTGAATCAGTGTCCCGGAGTATTCTTTAACTTTAGTATCTATATCGGGATCGTCTGCATTAAATTTTCTTTCAAAACTTTGAACACTTAAACGCATAGGAGTAAGCGGATTTTTAATTTCATGAGCTACCTGCTTTGCCATTTCGCGCCAGGCCTGTTCTCTTTCACTGCGAGCGAGTTTAGCTGCGCTGATTTCTAATTCATCAATCATGGCATTATATGAATCTATAAGTTTTCCTATTTCATGCCCGGGATTCTCAATAAGTATTTTTTCATTCCTTTTTGTAAGGTCAGTTTGAGTAATCTTATCCGAAATTGTCTGCAAAGAGCGGGTTATGTACTTTGTAATAAAATAAGCCAGAACTATGGCGATTAACAACATAAAAAGATAAACTAAAGACAATCTGATCAGGAATTCTTTGAGTTCCATATCGTTAAGAGTATTGTCCTCATAATATGGTAAATTTAATATACCAATTGGTTTAAATTTATCATCGTTTATGTATGTATATGATGCCTGGTATTTGTCGCCGGCAGCAGTATCTTCAAGTATATAGCGCTTATCCACTGCATTTGAAAGCTTTTCAATTATCTCCGAATCCAGGTGAAGGGAAATGGAATCATTTCTGAATCTTGGTTTTGAACTCTTGATTAAATTCCCCTTAAGATCATAAATATTGAAATTAAGGTTCTGGACATCGGCAATCCTGTAAATTTCATCTTTGAATATTAGTGCAAGATTTTCTGTAGTTACCGGATAGGTAGTTTCCCGCAGGGTATAAGAAATACTCTGTTTAATCTGACCTTCCTTACGCTCCAAACGGACCTGGTGATAATCCTTAGATTGCTCTCTATATTGGTAAATAGTAACTCCCGCTATTAATACCGATGCTATAAGCACCAGTAAAATCATAGTGACGAAAATTCGGGATCTAAGGGATAACTTTTTAAGCAAGGACTCCTGATTTGAGTCTAAAGATAGCAATAATCAAGCCAAAGCAGCCAATGAAATTTTCCTGATTAAACAGATTTAAGCATCAGGATTCTTATCTCTAATCCTCTTGTACAAGCGAATACCGAGCATTAGAAGAATGCCAAGAACAATAAGCCCCAATACTCCAAATATCCAATTGAAAGTGCCCTTCAATATAACCAAAAACGTAACTGCAAACAGAATTACTGTGGCTCCTTCGTTCCAAATTCTCATAAAATTGGAAGAATACTTTATTTCATCGCGCTGTAATTGCAGATATATCATATGTGTTTTCATATGATAAACAATCAGCAATACTACGAATGCCAATTTAATCAGCATCCAGGGTTGTTCTAACCACCCCGGTATTATGAGTAATAACCAGATTGCAAACACAGTACATAAAACGGCTGAAGGCCATGTAATTATATACCATAAACGTTTTGTCATTAGTTTAAGTTGATCAGAAAGTATTTCTTTATCAGGAGAAGGCTTGGCCGCTGCTTCAATATGATAAATGAATAATCTGGGTATATAAAATAAGCCAGCAAACCATGTTACTACAAATATTAGATGCAGTGCTTTAATATAATTGTAATATTCCTCCATTATTTCTCATATCTGATTGCTCCAATACCAGCCTCCCATAGCTTTTTATTATAGTCCGGAAGCTCTTTTTCCAAAAATTCTTTCCCTTGCATTTTTAATTGCTCCCATTGTTTATCTAATTCGTTTTTACGAACCCTGCTTGAAGTATTAACCCTTGGTATTGTACTATTGGTTTCGTTTAAGAGAAACAGGTATTCCGCGGTAAATTTATTTGGAAAATTTTCTACATCGTCGTAAGCTTTGGATTTTCGCTGTATCATATCCTCATCCCATTGGTTTAATTTATTATATAGGGCTATCCCAGCCTTCTTAAGATCATTATCTTCCAGATCATTTATGATGTCTTTAAGTTGTGTCTTGGCATTAAAAAGTGTATTAACCATCAGATGCATTTGGGTTACATTTCTCTCCATTTCGGTCATAAATGAATCGTAAGCATCATACTGTCCCGGCTTAGTTTCGAAACCCGGTGTTTCGAGGATATTTGCCGTTGTACTTATTGTTTTATCTCCCATCTGTAATTTTAAAGTGTAGGTTCCCGGTGGTGCCATATGGCCTCTAAAATTAGCTTCGATATATGTATCCGGGATGCCCGGAATTATTGGATAAAGCATATCCCATACAAACCTGTTTAACCCTTCATCTCTGGAAAGAACAGGTGCCGGAGGAGGACCACCGCCATTGTTTTTTTTATAATTTGGGTCTTTTTTGGAGCTAAACTTTCGAATTAGCTTGCCCTCTTCATTAAGTATTTCCAGCGTTATCTCTTCAGCTTCAGAACTCTCGGGTAATTCATAATACAGAACCACACCATTAGCAGGGTTGACTCCGTGAAATGGATTTGTTCCTTTAAAACTACTAGAATTATTACTTAAAGGGCTATCCCAGGATCCGTTGTATGAATCCTCGGGCTTCATTATTCCAATATCACTGTTTTGGGTGTTGTACTGGGCAAGTGCCCCAAGGTCATCTAAAATCCAAAAAGATCTTCCAGAAGTGGCCACTATCAAATCGCCCTGATGTACCATCAAATCCGTAATCGGAGTAATAGGTAAATTCAGTTGAAAAGGTTCCCATGAAGCTCCTCCATTCCATGAAATATAAATTCCCTTTTCCGTTCCTGCATAAAGAAGGTTTTTGCGCGAAGTATCTTCCCGAACTACTCTTGTAAATGACCCGTAAGGGATTCCTGAACTAATATTTATCCAGTTTTTACCGTAATCTGTGGTCTTGTAAAGGGCTGGAGTATAGTCATTGAACTTGTAACGCGTAGTTGCAATATAGGCTGTAGCCGGGTCATGGGGAGAAACATCAATAGCGTTAATTAAACACTCCCTGAGACCTTTAGGAGTGACATTTTCCCAGGTATCTCCGCCATTTCTGGTTAAATGAACAAGACCATCATCACTTCCTGTCCAAAGCACTCCTTTTTCATGAGGCGATTCAATCATATGGGCAATTGTACCATAATTTTCAGCACCTACCGCTTCAACGGTATAAGGCCCACCTCCTTTGCCTTGTTTTTCGTCCATATTACGGGTTAGGTCGGGAGAAATTTCCTCCCAGTTAAGACCTTTATCTCTTGTACGTAACACTAATTGGGCACAATGATAAAAAGTGTCGGGTTCATGCTGTGATTTTATTATTGGCGCACTCCAGTTATATAGGTATTTCATGTCCCTGGCGGCTCTTCCCAAATATTGAATAGGAGCTGCCATTATTTTTGTTTCAGACTTGGTATCCATATCAAGTAATTCAATAGTGCCCAGATAATTGCCCCCCATAACATACCTGGGATTATCAGGGTCGAATGCAAGAAAAGCACTTTCACCACCTGCAGCATAAGTCCAATCCCTTTCCGTAATACCCTCTCGTCCCAACGAAAGACTTGCAATTCTAACAGAGGAATTGTCTTGTTGTCCGCCATAAATATTATAGGGAAAAAGTCTATCAGCATTTATTCGGTAAATTTGAGCGGTAGGCATTATATCCTGGGTAGACCATGTTTTACCGCTATTATAGGTGATGGCGGCACCACCATCGTTAGCTATAACCATGTTTTTTGAATTATCCGGATTTATCCACAGATCATGGTAATCACCATGCGTGCCCGTTATCAATTCCCATGTTTTTCCCCCATCAATAGATCGGTAGGTAGAAGCGCTTAAGACATAAACTGTATTTTCATCATTAGGATCCGGAAACACTTCAATATAATACCAGGCGCGTTGCACTAATCTGTTATCGCCACTTACCATGGTCCAGGAATTCCCTGCATCCTCAGAAACAAACAACCCTCCTTTATCCTGATTAGAATCACTTTCAATTAGGGCATATACTTTAGCAGAATTGGCCGGACTTACGGCAATAGCCATTTTACCCTTTTCTTCCGGCAGTCCTTCGTTTATTTCGAACCAATTTTCTCCACCGTCAACAGATTTATAAAGTCCGCTTCCGGAGCCTCCGCTAATAACGATATGCGGTTTCCTTTGATGGTGCCACATTGCTGCATAAAGCACTTCCGGTGTATTGGGATCCATTGAAAGTTCTGAACATCCGGTAAGTGTATTTACAAATAATACTTGCTCCCAGTTTTCACCACCATCTACAGATTTATAAATTCCGCGTTCTTCATTCGGACCATATAGTGCTCCCTGAGCTGCCACATAAACTATATCCGGATTTTTAGGGTGAATAACAATTCGCGAGATATGTTGTGTTTTGCTCAGCCCTAACTTTTTCCATGTTTTCCCGGCATCTGTAGATTTATAAACCCCATCACCATAAGAGGTCATAACTCCTCGCGGTGCGTGCTCTCCCATACCACAGTAAACAACATTGGGGTCTGAGGGAGAAACAGCAACTGCGCCCACGGAGCCTGTTTCAAAAAACCCATCCGATATATTTTCCCATCGTTGACCTGCATCGGAAGTTTTCCAAAGACCACCTCCTGTAGTTCCCATATAATATGTTAATGGATCTCCAATAACACCAACTGCGGTTACTGATCTGCCTCCTCGAAAAGGACCGATATTTCGATATTTAAGGGGTTTAAAATAAGTCTCCGCATCCTGAGCCAAACCCAGACTTAAGGTAAATACAAAAACAAGCAATACATAAATATTTTTCATTCTTAGGGTGTATTATTTTATATGAATTTTTATTCTTCGATAAATAGGTAATTAAGCTTTAAGTCGTTAAAAGCCTTATTAAATTCCTTGATCTCCCTATCAACCATTGCATCAAAAGTTTTTAATTGTGCATTGATCTTCGTGGTCAATTCGTTTTTAACAGCAATATCCTGATCTGTTGGGGGGAAATCATCAATGGAGACCAAACTATTTAAATGAGCCAGTTTATTAGTAAGCCGAATTGGAAAATTTAAAGGATCCTGTCCGCTACGGTTTTTAGTTTGATAAAGTGCCTTTTCAATCTCCTCAAATCCCTTTTTCATTTCCGTGGCTTTCTCCACTAAATCCTCTGTTGTGGAATTACCTTTATATTGTTTTGTAAAAGCACTTAACTGGGATGTGATTTTGCGTATCTTTTTTATGGATTTATGTGCCTTATCTATTGTAGAATTTATATCGCTTATAAAATCATATTGCTTTTGCATATCAGCTAATGAAACTTCGGCTCTAGGATCTGGTAAAATAGTGAACGTTTCAGAGAAAGTCGTGCCATTCCTGTTCAAATAAACTTTGTAAGAGCCCGGAACAGCTTTTGCCCCATCAAGGTTAGCAGACCATAAAATCATTCCCTCCAGTTTTTCTGCTCCTTCTCCACGTGTATCCCAGACATGGGTATTTCCTCCATTTTCGACTTCCAACTTATTTTCTTTTTTATCGCTATAAGTAGTAAAATTAGCCAGTGTATCCCCCGCCATGGACATATATGTTAGTGCAATACTATCTTTCTTGTCCCAGTCTTTTAAGTAAAACTGAGTCATCACTCCGGCCGGATGGTTTTGTCCTTCTGTTTTAGAAGGTTCACTGGCTGCCCGGCCTTTAGTCCTGTATGGATCCTTGGGTTTAAAAAGTATTGTAGTAGCATTTTTTTTAGCTGAATCAAGCTGATGCAGAACTGTAAGGTCATCTATAATCCATAAACTGCGACCCTGAGTTGCCACAATAAGTTTATCATCCTTTAGGGTAAGATCGGTTATGGGAACAATTGGTAAATTAAGTTGAAAAGCCTGCCAGTTTTGCCCATCATTAAAACTAATATACATTCCGGTTTCTGTTCCCGCATAAAGCAATCCCTTTCTTTTTGGATCCTCACGAAGAACTCTTGTAAAGTGTTCGTTATTTATACCGTTCGTTATTTTTGTCCAGGTTTTTCCAAAATCACTGGTTTTGTAAAGGTATGGTTTAAAGTCTCCCAGCTTATAGCGCGTAGCTGCCACATAGCAGGTTCCCTCATCAAAAGCAGAAGGCTCAATACTGTTTACCATACTCCATTCCGGCATATTTGAAGGTGTTACATTCTCCCAACTTTCACCACCGTTTTTCGATACATGTATAAGTCCGTCATCACTTCCCACCCATAGTAAACCTTCTTTAAGCGGACTTTCATTAGCCGCGAAAATAGTACAATAGTACTCAACTCCTGTGTTATCCTGTGTTATTGGCCCTCCACTGGAAACAAGTTTCGCCGGATCATTTCTGGTTAAATCATCACTCAGTAATTCCCAGCTTTGTCCCTCGTTCTCACTTAGATGTACATGATTGGAAAAGGTGTATAATTTTTTAGGATCGTGTTTGCTGAAAATGATAGGAAAGTTCCATTGAAAACGGTATTTCATTCCCTCTGCACCATATCCCATTGGATTATCCGGCCATACATTCACACCGCGAACAGTTCCTGTCTTATGATTTACCCTTGTTAAAAAGCCACCATAACTACCTCCATAAACAATGTCGTTATCTAAAGGGTCTACAGCAATGTGAGCAGACTCACCACCGGCTGTTTCTTCCCAATCATCTTCACCAATACTGCTGCCATCACTTCGGTGTTTAATACGGATTGTTGAATTGTCCTGCTGGGCAACATATATTCGAAACGGAAAATCGTTATCTGTGGTTACCCTGTAAAACTGAGCTGTAGGTTGATTGTAATAGGTACTCCATGTTTGACCTCCATCATAAGAAATCTGAGCTCCTCCATCATCTCCAATAATCATCCGCTGCGAATTTTCCGGGGCTATCCACAAGTCGTGATGATCCCCATGCGGAGCATTAAAGGTGTTGAAAGACTTACCCCCATCTGTAGATTTATGGTAACGTACATTTAAAACATAAACAACATCTTCGTCCTCGGTATCGGCATATAACCTTGTATAATACCACGCTCTTTGTCTTAACTTTCTTTCACTGTTAACCTGTGTCCATTTATTTCCCCCGTCTTCACTCCGATAAAGACCCCCTTTTTCTTTTTGTTCAACAATGGCCCAGACACGTTCTGAATTCTTAGGTGATACAGTTACACCAATAATTCCCAAAGTGTCCTTAGGAAAACCTTCGTTTTTTGAAATTTCACTCCATGTTTCCCCGCTATCGGTACTTTTCCATAAAGCAGAACCTTTTCCACCGCTGCTCAGGCTATAAGGTGTTCTTTTTGCTCTCCAAGTAGACGCATACAATATTCGCGGATTATTTGGATCCATAATAAGGTCTACCGCGCCTGCCTGCTCATTTACAAAAAGAGTTTTACGCCAGGTAATACCGCCGTCTGTGGTCTTATATATGCCCCGATCCTGAGTTGGCTTATAAATATTCCCTAATACCGCGGCATACACTATATCCGGATTATCCGGATGTATACGAATTCTAGGTACATGCCTGCTTTTCTCAAGACCAACGGACTTCCATGTCTTACCGGCATCCTCAGTCTTCCAGATACCATAACCAGAAGATACATTCCCCCGCAATGTTTTTTCACCCCCGCCAACATAAATTACATTTGGATCACTTTTAGCTACTTCTACTGCACCAATACTACCCCCAAAAAACCCATCTGAAATATTTTCCCAACTCCTGCCTCCATCAATTGTTTTCCAAACACCACCTCCGGCAGCACCAAAATAAAATAGATTAGGTTCTTCCGGTACTCCGGTGACCGCTGCAGAACGCCCACCGCGAAAAGGGCCAACTAATCTATATTCAAGGCTAGAATACAAGGCTTCCTGGTATTCAAACTGGGTACTCGAAGAGGCTCTTTTTTTTTGAGCATTTGTTAAAGAGATGGCTGATAAAGCAATTAAAATAAAAAGGCTGGCCTTAGCCGAAAAGATTTTCATATTGAGTTTATTTCAAAGATGCGCTAATGTAGGAAAAAACTCGGTAATTGAGAATCAAGAGTCTGCGCAGATAATTGTAGTTGATCATTCAAATTAGTTCTATTCCTTGTTAATTTATAACTTTTGATCAGCTACTATTTGATCCGTTTGTACAGAAATATTCCCTAATTTTAGCTAAGTCAAATTTTATAAAACGAACATTAAAATAAATTCTGACTATTTACAACACGGATGTATATTTAAAAGGTTAAGTTAGAAAAGGAAAATAATCAATAAGAAATACAAATGATCTTAGAAAAGAGAATACCATTAAAATATTGGTTCAGGGAAATAAAATGGGATCTGCTTATTGTAAGTGTCTTTTCAATACTTATCTATTTTTTTAAACTGTATGTAGTTGACCTGGGAATCCCATTAAGCATAGGGACATTTTTAGGAACTGCAATTGCCTTGTTACTATCTTTTAAACTTTCACAATCTTATGACCGCTGGTGGGAAGCCAGAAAAATTTGGGGTGCTATAGTTAATGATTCAAGAACTTTGGTCATACAGATAAAACAGTTCTGTAAAGAGCCTGATAACAGCTATGTGAAAACTATGGCATATAGACAAATTGCCTGGTGTTATGCGTTGGGGCAACATTTACGAAAACTAGATGTACGTAGTAAATTAGAACACTATATTTCGGAGGATGAATTAATGGCTTTAAAGGAAAAAAATCATATCCCCCTGACTTTACTGGACTATCATGGACGAAATGTAAGATCCCTGCATAATGAAAATTCACTCAACAACTTCCAACAAATACAAATAGATAGCACAATTTTGAAACTTACCGCTTCTATGGGTATGGCTGAGCGAATAAAAAATACCGTATTTCCCAGAACATACAGAAATGTTCTGCACTTTTTTATCTATATCTTTTTGTTATTGCTTTCTTTAGCTCTTGAAAATGTTTATGGGTTTTTAGAGATTCCATTGTTGATTTTAATCTCAATTCCTTTTTTTATGCTTGAAAAAATTGCGTTTGTCATTCAGGACCCTTTCGAAAATCAGCCAACAGATACGGCTGTGACAAGCATCGCCCGTGCTATTGAGATAAACATTAAGGAAATGTTGGGAGAAGAAGAACTGCCCCAGCCTCTAGAACCTAAGGGATTTTATATTATGTAAATAGTCACAAATTTTACACTGAAATTTAAATTATATGAGCTTTTATTTGATTAAAAAGTCGGGGTTACTGCTTACTGCTTTTAATTATGTTCTGCATAAGACCTATATCCTATTTGCCTCTTTCGTTATTCTTAGTGTTTTATTAAATTGCAAGGGCCAGCCCGGTTCAGAAGACACACTGCCAAAAGCTACACTATTTAGCACTTCACTGGACAAATCGGAACTGTTAAACGAAATTGAAATATTAGAAAATAAGGTTTCTGATTCACTTTCAGTTACATCCAATATTGCTCTGAACCCCTCGATAACTTACCAGGAAATGGATGGTTTTGGTTATACACTTACAGGCGGAAGCTCTATACACCTGAAAAGAATGAATGCTTCAGCCCGGACCAAAGTCTTAGAAGAACTCTTTGGTAAAGGTCCAAACAGCATTGGGGTGAGTTATTTAAGAATAAGCATCGGTGCTTCGGATCTTGACGAATATACCTGGTCTTATAATGATCTCCCACCTGGTAAAACTGATCCTGATTTAGAACATTTTTCATTGGCTTATGATACACTTTATCTCATCCCTGTTTTAAAGGAAATCCTTAAAATATCACCCAAAATAAAAATTATGGGTTCACCATGGTCTCCGCCACCATGGATGAAAGATAATAAGGACACAAGAGGTGGCAGTCTGATGAAAGAATATTACCCGGCTTATGCAAATTATTTTGTAAAATATATCAAAGCCATGGAAGCTGAAGGCATCCCAATTGACGCTATAACGGTTCAAAATGAACCATTACATCCCGGTAATAATCCAAGTCTGTTAATGTTGGCAAAAGATCAGGGGGAATTCGTAAAAAATCACTTAGGGCCCGCATTTAGAAAAAATGAAATTTCAACCAAAATCGTTATTTATGACCATAATGCCGACAGACCGGATTATCCTATTTCCATTCTTGATGATTCACTAGCGGCGCAATACATAGATGGCTCAGCATTTCATTTGTACGGGGGTACTATTGACGCCCTTTCCGAAGTTCACAATGCTCATCCTGATAAGCATCTCTACTTTACCGAACAATGGATTGGCGCTCCCGGTAATTTTGAAGAGAATCTTAGCTGGCATATGGAAAATCTCATTATTGGCGCCCCACGAAATTGGAGCCGTAACGTATTGCAATGGAATTTGGCAGCAGATAAAAATCAAGAACCACATACAGACCGTGGTGGCTGTACCCGTTGTCTTGGGGCGATTACTATACAGGGCGATAGTATTACCCGTAATCCGGCCTATTATATCATTGCCCATGCCTCAAAATTTGTCCCGCCTGGCTCTGTTAGAATAGATTCAAATCAGGAAGGGAACATATTAAACGTAGCCTATACTACCCCTGATAACAAAACAGTAGTTATTCTGCAAAATAAAAACAATAAAAGGGTTACTGTTGAACTTAAAAAGGAAGAGGAAAAGTTACAAATAACCTTAGGTGAAAAAGACGTAGGTACTTTGGTATGGAATTAAACCTCAAAAGGCCATATTGCGTTTAAAGGCTATAATAGTTCTCAGGTCAGAACCTTTTTTACTTCTTTTCTAAGGTAAAAGCCGGTAACCAGCGTTGCTAATAAATCAGCAATGGGAAAAGAGATCCAAACACCCAATTCTCCTAAAAAATTTGGCAAAATCAGGATTAAAGGAATAAAAAAGAATCCTTGCCGTGTTAATGTAAGCAGTAAAGCGGGAACGGCTTTCCCAACAGCCTGAAAGTATGCCGCCCCTATTAGTTGGAGTGCAATAATAGGTGTTGCTGCAAAAACCCATCGCATCGCTGCAGGTGTATGTTCCAAAACAAAGGCATTTGTAGCCAATTCCAATGCAGGCATATTAGGTTTATCGCTTAAAAATAGGGATGTAATCTCCGCCGGAAAAACCATTAGCACGACAAAAACCAGCGTAGCTACAAAGGCCGCGTATTTAATGGCAGTATTAATAGACTGCCTTACCCGCCCATATTTTTGTGACCCATAATTATACCCGGCTATAGGAAGGAATCCCTGAGTAACTCCATATACAGGGAAAAGGGCAAACATCAGCATTCTTCCTATTATGGCATAAACTGCTACCATAGGTTCTCCACCAAGCGAAAACAGAATGTTGTTCATTAGTAAATAGGTGATACTTGTTACCGCCTGCCTCGACAGCGTTACAAATCCCAATCCTCCTATTTCCCGTAAAATATTTCTATCTAATCCAAAATGAGACCAGTTAATTTTTAGTTCAGAATTTTTCGATCTGAAAAAATAAAATATATAGGCAAAACACATCAGGTACCCTGCCGTGGTTGCCCATGCTGCTCCTGCCATTCCCCAATTCAATACATATATGAAAATGTAGTCTAATACGAGATTCCCAATTGATGGTATAATCATGGCAATCATGGCATACTTAGGTTTCCCCTCGGCCCTAATAACCGTATTGCCCATCATACAAAGAGCTAAAAAAGGTACCCCGTATAAAACTATGATATAGTAGATCTTTGCCGGATCAAATATAGCACCCTTACCCCCGAATGCAGGGATCAAAGCATCTACATAATATAAACCCAAAACCACCATAGAAATGGTGACCAACAGGGTTAAAGTAATCTGATTTCCAAAGGTTTTTAATGCCTTCTCTTTATGATCGGCGCCAAGGGCTCGAGAAATGATGCTACTGCCTCCTATCCCAATAGCCATTCCAAGCGCTGCAATAAAAAAAGAAACCGGCAGCACTACATTAATAGCAGCTATGGCAATAGAACCGATCCAGTTGCCAACGAAGATGGTATCTACCAATATATTAAGTGACATTACAAGAATGCCTATAGAAGCTGGCACTGCCTGCCTAATAAGAAGTTTTCCAATGGGTTCGGCGCCTAATTGATCTGAGGAGACTTTCGCCATTATTGTTCAATAATTATAAAATTATGCATACGCCGATGTATGATTTCACTTTTTACCGGTCCAATACTTATTAAATACTGGTTATTAAACCGGCAAGGTCTCACTTTTATTCCAATTGTTTATCCATTCTGCCATTAGAGCCACCCATGGGTCACTTTCATTTAAACAAGGAATATGAATATAATCCTCTCCACCTGCTTCAATAAATTGTTCTTTGCCCTCCATAGCAATTTCTTCAAGAGTTTCCAGACAATCACTTACAAAAGCAGGCGTAATCACAGCCAGTCGCTTAACCCCTTCTTTAGCAAGTCGTTCAAATTCAAAATCTGTGTAAGGTTTTAACCATGGATCTCCGGCAAGGCGCGATTGAAATGAGGAACTCACTTTTTGTTCGTCCAGTTTTAACTCTGCTTTTACTAATTCTGTGGTATCATAACACTGATGTCGATAACATGTATGGTGTGCAACTGAGTTTATCTGGCAACAATTTCCATCTATTTTGCAATGGAATTTAGTTGGATCTGACTTTCTGATATGCCGTTCCGGAATACCGTGATAAGAAAATAATATATGATCATAGTCAAATTCTTTTAATCCCTTGGAAATTCTCTCTGAAAGAACTCTGATATAATCGGCATTCTTATAAAATGCAGGTAAGGTCGTAATTTTTAATTCCGGAAAATTTGCCTGTTGTTCCTGCATAGTCTTAACAACAACTGTCTCATATGAAGACATTGCATAGTGCGGGTAAAGTGGTACCAGTAATATTTCACTAACCCCCTTATCCTTTAATTCTCTTAATGCGTTCTTTATGCTCATTGAGCCATAGCGCATCCCCAAGGCAACAGGAAGATCTGTTTGCTTTTGGACTTTAGATGCAAAACGCTCTGAAATTACAATTAAAGGAGAGCCTTCTTCCCACCAAATCTTTGCATATGCCTTTGCAGATTTCTTGGGACGGGTTTGAAGAATAATTCCGCGAACAATCAGGTTTCGTAACCAATTTGGTACATCAATTACACGCTCATCCATTAAAAACTCATCCAAATAAGGTTTTACTTGTTTAGCTGTGGGACCATCGGGAGATCCTAAGTTCACTAATAATACACCTTTCATAATTCTTTTTTAAGCAATTTTTTTTAACAATACAAAAATACTACTTGCAATGAAAAACCGTTAAATTAGGGCGAATACTTTTCTGATGACGAAATAAGCAATCCTTATAGAGCCAACCACTCTATGGGAAATTTTTTTAAAATTGCATTGGCATTAGTTAATATTCTTACCTCGAAAAATTTGCACGGGGGCCCAAACAAACCAATATAATGCGCTTAACTTCAGTAATTATTTGCTCTGTTTTATCAATGATATGCTATTCCCAGTCGGAAAAAAGTTTACTATGGGAAATATCTGGTAACGGTCTCGAAACATCTTCATATTTATATGGAACCATGCACGTTAGCAAAAAAATTGCTTTCCGTTTAGACGATGTTTTTTATGAAGCTCTGAATAAAAGTGAAATAGTTGCTCTCGAATCTGATCCTGAAACCTGGCTGGAAAGTGAGGAACGTTTTGGTTCAAGTTCGCTAAAAAAACGCTATGGTTTCAATACAAAAGGATTTTATACCCATTCCTTTGCCTTGCAACATCCGAGAAAAAAAGACCTGGCATCTTACCTGGCATTTGAAGAAAGGTTAGTAAATAGTATCCTATACCGAACCAATGAATATTCGCAAAATTTTGAGGAGGATACTTATTTGGATATGTTCATCTATCAGGCAGGAAGCAGGTTTAACAAACCAATTCTTGCTTTGGAGAAACTCGAAGAATCAGCCGCACTGGTAGGAAGGGCCAGTTTGAATTCCATGAAAATGAAACCGGATGAATGGCTTCAAAAAAGGATGCAGCAACAAGACCTGATGTTTTTGATGCAAGATGCGTATAGAGAGCGAAATTTAAGTCTATTAGATTCTATAGATAAAGCGATGTATACAGATCACTACCTAAAAAATATGCTCTACATCCGCAATGAAAATATGGCTAGAAGTTTAGATTCTGCCATTCAAAAAGCAAAAGTTTTCGCAGGAATTGGAGCAGCTCATTTACCAGGTAAGCATGGAGTAATTGCTTTACTTAAGGAAAAAGGATATGTGGTTAAACCCCTTGTTTCTGAAGCAACCGACAAAGGTCAAAAACTCAAGAATAAGTTTTTGAATAAAATAAAGGACCATTCTTATAAAACTTTTAGGCCGGATGATAACTTCTTCACTGTATCATTGCCAAATAAATTATACCCAATATCTGAAAAAATTACTACGGTCTATGTTTCACCTGATTTAGCTAACGGAAGTTATTTTATGGTAAACAGGATCCCTACTTATGCCAGCTTGAAAGCCGGAGGGGACTATACCTTAGAGGATATTGAACACTTATTGTTTGAAAATATTCCCGGGACAATTTTAAGTAAAAATCCCATTACCAACAAAAGGTATAAAGGTTTAGACGTAAGAAACAAATTAAAAAATGGAGATCATCAACGGTATCAAATTTATATTACCCCGTTGGAGGTAATCATTTTTAAAATGGGAGGTGAAGGTGATTACGTTATAAATTACTCAGATAAAATATTCAATAGTCTAAAGTTTAAAAACCCGGATGAAGGCAGCAAACTGTTGTCCTCTGCATACAAGGACTTTGAAATAGCAATGCCGGGGCTCCATAAATTTACAAATGCATCAAGGGGTGGTAGTCGCAGCATTGAAGGGTATGACCCCTCAAGCAATACCTATTATTTTCTTAAGAAGACGACCCTGAATGATCTGAATTTTATTGAGGAGGACACATTTGAGCTTAAACAAATTCAAAAACGCATATACCAGGACCTCAAACTTAAACCCAAATACAATTCATTTGACAAGAGATCTCTTACTTCAAAAGCTGTTTGGGATTCTGTGACAGGTCAGGATCTGTATCTGAAAACAGTAATCAACAGGGCCGATTATTATTTACTGGCTGCGCGTACCAAAAGTGAAATAAAAGCTAAAGAATTCTTTAATTCTTTCCATATCAGAGAAATAGCATATCCTGAAGATTTCAAAAAAGTAGTAGATACAGCTATGTTTTTCAGTACGGTTACCTCTATAGAGCCGCCTAAATTTGTTGAGAATAGTAAACACAAGTTCAGTAAGAAGGAAAAAACAAAGGCTTATAGCCCCTACTCCAAAAAGACCATTTATCAGAACAAAAATAATGAGGCAATAGAGGTAGAGTTAACTAAATCTCATGACTACCTAACCTTTTCCAACATAGATTCTATTTGGGTACTGCGCAAAAAACAATATTCTGATAAACATTTTATCATTAAAAATGAAAAGATTAAGACCTCAGATGATGGCTCTAAAGAATTACAATTTGTTATTACTGATACAGCCAGCACAAGAGGTATTCTAATTAAGAATATTATTAGGGGGGGATTGCTATACCAGTTAAAAACTGTAGTAGATACCACTTCGGAACCCAGTCCTTTTGTAAGTGCTTTTTTCGACAATTTTAAACCGGAAGGCGAACCTTTAGGAAGAGATCTCCTCGAAGATAAAACAGAAGATTTTTTTGCTGCACTCAGGGAAAATGATAGTATTGTATTAAAGGGCTATAGATATCTTTTGTTTGATGAGCGACATATAGATTCACTGACATACTATATTTCACAATATTCCTTTGACGAGGATAAAAAACACATACAGTCTTACCTCATTAAGCAATTAGGAGCTTTGGACGATGACAAGGTAATTCCGTTCCTTGCAGATTTTTATGCCAAATCATATAATAATTCTAATGCACAAATTAATATTCTGCAGTCTATTGCAAGGAAAAAAACTGAAACTTCGGTTAGCCTCTTGCTTCAACTTATGTCTCAGGATTTGCCACTGGTATCCAATACTGCAGAAATAAAGAGTATTTTCAAACCCTATAAAGACAGTTTGGAATTAGCCAGGCGATTATATCCTGAATTGCTTGAATACAGTTCTATTACAGAATATAAATCCCCAATTTTTTCTCTTCTGGCAAAGCTCAAAAAGGAAGAACTTATAAAACCTTCAAACTATAAGAAATACAGGGGTCAGCTTTTAAATGATGCTAAAATTCTTTTGAAAAGACATCTTGGGGAACAAAATAGCAATGAATTAAAAACAAGACAGGCCAATTACACGAGGCTGATAAATAATAAAATCTTAGAAGATTATGTTATTTTACTATATCCTTTTGCCGGAGAGAGAGAAATGGGCCAGTTTTTTAACAAACTCCTATTAGTAAAAGATCCACAAATACGGAGTACATACATCACTCTGCTTGCATCTGATGAAAAAAATATTCCGGCTGCGGTAATCAATTCGATGGCCTATGATATTAATAGCAGGATTTTAATGCATACCAAGTTAGTGCGGCAGGGGAAATCTGATATTTTTCCTCATCAGTACAGTTCTGAACAATCACTGGCGGAAGCTCACATCTTTGAGGACAGAAGGTTTGACAGAAATAAAGATAAAGTAATATACTTGGGAGAGAAGTCAATTAGTTATATGGGTAACCCTTATAAGGCGTATTATTTTAAGACACAGAATAGCCAGGATTACAATAAGAATTTTAAAATGCATATCGTTGTATTTGCAAACGATACTCCCTTTAATTCAATTCCTTATTATATTAATGAAGGAATGAGGATGGCAGATACAGACACTGAGGAAGAGGCAATGGACTTTGTAACTGAAACCTTTTTATTAAAAGATCGGAAAAGGGCTATACCCTACAGGCCAAACCAATACCGAGGTTATGCAAGTTTTGGCTTCTAAATTGTACTTTTGCTTTATCAGCAAAAATATATGAAATTAATCCCTTCTTTAATTCTCTTTTTATTATCACTAACACTTAGTTCTCAACAGCTTATATGTTCTGATCAAGACAGAGCTGCATTTGATGTTAAGATCAGGGAAATTCAAGATTTAAAACAATCAGATTTAGGCAATACCATGATCTCCGTTGGTAAGACTTTCCTTGGACTGCCATACGTAGCCAAAACACTGGAAATAGGAGAATCTGAGGCTTTGGTTATTAATTTACAGGGGATGGACTGCACTACCTATGTTGAGAATGTTTTGGCTTTTAGTATACTATTGTATGAGGATAAAATGAATTTCGATGCTTTCATTAATACTCTTGAAAATATACGATACAAGGATGGTAAACTGGATGGTTATGCTTCCCGGCTACATTATTTTTCTGAATGGATAGCCAACAACGAAAAGAAAGGATTATTAAAAGATATTACTGCTGAAACAGGAGGTATTGAAATAAAGAAAGAGATTAATTTTATGAGTACTCACAGGGATTTATATCCCTTTTTAGCAGACGAAGAGAATTTCAACAAAATAAAAGCATCGGAAAACTCCCTTAACCACCAACCAATTTGCATTTTACCCCAGGACCAGATTGAAGCAAACGAAAAGCTAATAAAGAACGGGGATATTATTGCGTTAACCACAGCTATTCCCGGGCTGGATATAACCCATACAGGCATTGCCATTAGAGAAAACGACGGACGTATTCACCTGCTTCATGCTTCTTCCTCCGGAATGGTTGAAATTTCCGAATTACCCCTGGCGGACTATTTGAAAAAAATTAAAAAGAATACAGGCATAATGGTTGCCAGGCCTCTTTAAAACTAACTCTTCTAAATTCTGAAATACTGTCCTGAATTTAGGTCTGGTTGTTTATCTCCCCAGGCAATAATTTATACCCCCAACTAAATGTTTTTGAAAGTCGGGTTCATCATAGGATTCCTTAGTATGGCCTCCTCCGGTATAAAAAACGCGACCTCCTTCAAATTCCTGGTACCATGCAATTGGGTGATTATCTCCGTTTGTACCTCCTTCATAAGAAGTTTCATCCAGGTAGATAAGTACCTCTATATCCGGATTGATGTTTTTATAATTATACCATTCATCATTACGGACCCATGTGTCATTTAAATGAGCTGTAGATAAATGCTCTCTGTTCACCACATTCATTTTGGCCTCCCTAACATTAGGATTATTTGGATGACTTGTAAAATAAGCGCCTACCAATTTACCATACCACGGCCAGCCATATTCGGTATCACTGGCAGCATGTATTCCCATGTAGTTTCCCCCATTATTAATATAATTTTTAAAGGCCTTCTCCTGATCAGGTCCCAGCACGTCCATAGTAGTACTTAGGAACAGAACCAAATCATATTTTTTTAGGTTAGTTTCATTAAATTGTAATGAATCTTCCGTTTGCGTAACTGAAAAATTGTTCTCTTTTCCCAAATTTCTAAGGGTTTCCACACCTTTTTCAATAGACTTGTGCCTATAACCCATGGTTTTTGTAAAAACCAGAATTTGAGCTATTTCGTCATTTAAGACTACAATATTTTCTTCGGGCATTTGAGGTTCAGAAGATCCTGCAAACGAGATGCAAATTAGGAAAGTGCAAATAACTATTTTGAGTGTTTTCATAAGTATAAATTATTGGATTGCTAAATATCGAAAATTCTACTGAATCTTACTATTAATTACCCAATGACATCAAATATTTCTTTGGCGTAGTCCCGAATTTCTTTTTAAAAGATGCAATGAAATGACTGGAAGTGCTATATCCTATCCTATGCGCTACTTCACTGACATTATACTCACCTGATTCCAGCATTTTGCGCGCAAAATCCATTTTATAATCAAATAAAAAACTGAATACCGGTTCGCCATACACCTGCTTAAAACCTTCCTTTAATTTTTTAAGCGATAGGCCAATCTCTTCTGATAACTGGGTCAGCGTAGGCGGTTCTGCCATGCGGCTTATCATTATTTCTTTCGCTTGTTTTATGCGTTTTATATTCTCTTCATCTACCAGGAAAGGGCATTGTTCCAAATCTGCATCTTCACTTTTGTTGAAATACAACGAAATTAATTCATACACCTTAGCCGTCAGATACAGCTCCTTTATTGAAGGGTGAAGATTATAATTAATTATTTGACTAAGTATAACTGCGATAGCAGGAGTTACACTTTCCTGAGAATAGTATTTTTTTTCCTTGTTATCACTGCTCAAAAAGGGAATATAGTCCGCTTCTTTTGAAAAAAGAGAATGAAACCTTCGTATGGTCATTATTACAGATACCAACCAAGAATTGGGGTTAAGTTCCAGGTTTAAAGGGAGATCTATTTGAGTATTATATAGCAACAAAGAATTCTCCTCGGAGACCTCCAAAGCATAATGCCCTTCATTAAAAATAAATTTTGCATTCCCTTTTAAACAAAAATGGAATTGAATAAAACTACTATCAATATAACGGTTAACTTTTTGAACCTGAGGACTTTCATTTTGTATTTTCAATACATAAAAATCATCATCAATCAATACTTCGGTAAAAGAACCTTGAGCGATGTTTTTGTAATTTGTTTCCGATAAATTCATGAATATTCTATTTAGAAACATTCTAAATAGAATGTTTACCTAGAGCTATGATTGCCATAAAATTAAAGGTTTTTCCAACAATTACGCTTAAAATGCCATAAAAAAACTTAAAACGATATATATTGTCCCTCCAGCGTTATTTTTATTAAATGTATGCTGTTATTTTTGTGAGCTATATTGATCATGTATGAAGAGGTATCATATCTCCAAACACAATTCTTTTTACACTATTGGGCTAAGTTATAAAAATGCTGACGCAGTAGTAAGGGGAAAATTTAGCCTGGACCAGGACGCGGCGGAAGCGCTTTTAAAAGATGCTAAAGCCATAGGAGTTGACGGTCTTCTTATTACTTCTACCTGTAATCGTACAGAATTACACGGCTTTGCGCAGCACCCTTTTCAATTAATTAAACTCCTTTGTGATCATTCCCGGGGAACGGTGGAGGAATTTCAGGAAGTGGCGTATGTGTTAAAAAATTATGAAGCAATTAACCATTTGTTTCGCGTAGGTACCGGACTGGATAGTCAGATACTTGGTGACTTTGAAATAATAAGCCAATTAAAAAATAGCTTTTACCGTTCCAGAAAGCATGGCCTTACAAATCACTTTTTAGAACGGTTGACTAATTCAGTTATTCAGGCCAGTAAGCGAATTAAAAATGAAACGGAAATATCTACCGGGGCTACCTCAGTTGCCTTTGCATCGGTTCAGTATATTCTAAAAAATGTGACTGATATTTCTGAAAAGAATATTCTGCTTTTTGGCACCGGTAAAATAGGCAGGAATACTTGTGAAAACCTCGTCAAACATACAAATCATACCCATATAACCCTTATTAACCGCACAAAGGATAAGGCTGAAAAAATTGCGGGAAAGTTTAATCTTGTGGTAAAGGATCACGGTGATCTGCAAACGGAAATCCGTAAGACAGATGTCTTAATCGTGGCTACGGGCGCTAACACCCCTACTATCTCAAAAGAACTCATTTATACCAACAAACCTCTTTTGATTCTGGATTTATCAATTCCTAAAAACGTGGCAGATAGTGTATTAGAAATTCCGGATGTAACTGTATTGCACCTCGATCATCTATCGCAAATAACTGACGAAACCCTTGAACGCAGAAAACAATATATTCCACAGGCAGAATCTATCATAGATGAAGTGAAATCAGATTTTAACCAGTGGCTGGAAACCAGAAAATTTGCTCCGGTTATCAAAGCACTAAAAAAGAAGCTAAAATCAATTAAAGAAGAGGAGCTGGATTTTCAGTCTAAAAAACTTTCTGATTTCAATTCAGAACATGCGGACATAATATCCGAACGAATCATTCACAAGATTACCAAACAGTTTGCCAACCATCTTAAGGAATCTGAGAATGATGCGGACGAAAGTTTGCAACTCATTCAAAAAGTCTTTCAAATAGAATTGAACTCCCAATGAAGAAAGTCATTCGAATTGGTACCCGCGATAGTGAACTTGCACTATGGCAGGCGAATGACGTCAAGAAAAAACTTGACAAACTGGGGCATTCCACCCAATTAATCCCTGTAAAATCTGATGGGGATCTGGAGTTAGACCAACCGCTCTATTCAATGGGCATTACAGGAATTTTTACAAAAACATTGGATGTAGCGCTGCTTAGTAATAAAATAGATATTGCGGTTCATTCTATGAAAGATGTTCCTACCATTTTGCCAAATGGCATTGTCCAGGCAGCCGTAATGAAACGTGCTAACCAAAAAGACATATTAGTACATAAGGGCCTGGATTTTCTAAATACTGAAGGAATCATTGCCACAGGAAGTTTAAGGAGAAAAGCACAGTGGTTAAATCGTTATGCGCTGCATGAAGTAGTAGGTTTAAGAGGAAACGTAAATACACGGCTAAAAAAACTGGAGGATAATTCCTGGAATGCGGCAATTTTTGCGGCTGCCGGCCTTGAACGTTTAAATATACTTCCGGAAAACTGTACGGAACTCCAATGGATGGTACCGGCGCCCGCCCAAGGCGCTATGATGGTTGTGGCCAACAAGGATGATACCTATTGTATTGAGGCGCTTACTTCTTTGAATCATGAGGCTACAGAAATCTGCACTAAAGTTGAACGCGATTTTTTAAAGGAATTGGAAGGCGGCTGCACGGCACCTATAGGAGCATTGGCAACTATTGAAAAAGAATTTTTACTTTTTAAGGGAATTTTATTGTCTCTTGATGGGCAACAGACAATTAGTGTTGATAAGAAAATTAAACTGGCAGATGTCTCAAATTTTGGCAAGGCCTGTGCACAGGAAATCTTAACTAATGGGGGAAAGGAATTAATGCAGGACATAAAAATCCGTATGAGTCAATGAAATATATCCTATCCACAAAACTTTTAACCTCTGATCAAAAAGCTATCTTAAATGATGCTGGTATTGATTTTCTGGAATACCAGGCTATAAAAATTCAGTACAGAAAATTTCAATTACCCGACGGTTTTGATAACTACATTTTTACCAGTCAAAATGCGGTAGAGGCATTTATCAGTCATTTATCCAATTATCAGGGGCAGCAGATTTAGCCTTTTTTATTGCACAATACCACAAAAATGATTCATTTTTATTTTTTTGCGGAAATAGAAGAAATGATGATTTACCGAATATTTTGACAAATAATAAACTGCGTTTTGAAGAAATTGCGGTCTACAATACAGAGTTAAACCCTCGGCATTTTTCAGGGTCCTTTGATGGAATATTATTTTTTAGTCCGTCTGGTGTAAAGAGTTTTATTATGAATAATAATATAGGTAATAGTGTGGCTTTTTGCATAGGCAATACCACGGCTAAAGAGGCTTCGTTACTAACAGATTCCATTGTTGTTCCGGAGACCCCAACTATAGAAAATCTTTTGAAAAAGGTGATATCGCATTATAACTTGAGCTTAAAGAAATGAAAATAAAAAACGATCTGTTTTTAAGAGCATTAAAAGGTGAAACCGTTGAGCGCCCTCCGGTCTGGATGATGAGGCAGGCTGGCAGATACCTGCCGGAGTTTATGAAGATTAAGGAGAAATATGATTTCTTCACACGCTGCCGGACACCAGAATTAGCTTCTGAAATTACGGTCCAGCCAATTCGGCGCTTTGGAATGGATGCAGCCATACTTTTTAGTGATATTCTCGTGATACCCCAGGCTATGGGAATAGAAGTACAAATGAAACCCGATTTTGGTCCTTATTTGCCTAAGCCTATTCGCTCCCAAACAAATGTTGACCAGGTTTTAATCCCCGATGTGAATGAAGAGTTAGATTATGTTATGCAGGCTATTGCTGCAACCAAGGAAAAATTGCAGGATGAGGTTCCTTTAATTGGCTTCGCAGGTTCGCCGTGGACAATTCTTTGCTACTGCGTACAAGGGCAAGGCAGTAAAACCTTCGATAAGGCCAAGGAATTTTGTTTTACACAACCCGTAGCTGCTCATGATCTATTACAGAAAATTACGGATACTACAATCTCATATTTGAAAGCTAAAGTGAGAGCGGGTGTAAATGCGGTTCAGGTGTTTGATTCCTGGGGAGGAATGCTTTCACCAATTGATTATCAAGAGTATTCCTGGTTTTATATCCAACAAATCATAGATGCGTTAAAAGATGAAACACAGGTAATTGTCTTTGGTAAAGGATGTTGGTTTGCCTTAGGTGATATGGCAAAATCCGGTGCAGCGGCGCTTGGAGTGGATTGGACTTGTTCTGCACAAAATGCCAGAGCTTTAACCGGAGGTAAAATAACGCTTCAGGGAAATTTCGATCCTTCACGGCTATTATCTCCCCCGGATGTCATAAAAAAAATGGTCACCCAAATGATTGATGAATTTGGTAAGGATAAATATGTAGTAAATCTTGGACATGGGATTCTGCCTAATGTCCCGGTGGAAAATGCCAGGGCATTTATTGATGCAGTTAAAGAGTATAAAGCTTAAAGTATTTTGAGGTTTTTGAAATTCAGAAGACCTATTCTGAGCCTGGCGAAATTTAGTTATTAATGATGGAACTATATGAAAAATAAATTCTACAGCTATATTCAGGAACTTCAGGACACCATTACGTCCAAACTTGAAGAAATAGATGGTTCTGCTAAATTTCGCGAAGATATTTGGAAACGTCCGGAAGGTGGAGGAGGCAGGACCAGGGTAATTGAAGATGGTTCTGTTTTTGAAAAAGGTGGCGTAAATATTTCTGCCGTGCATGGTGAACTCCCAAAAAGTATGCAAACTTATTTTGGTGTAGAAGATGCCGATTTTTATGCATGTGGTCTAAGTTTGGTTCTCCATCCGAGAAATCCTATGGTCCCGACCGTGCATGCTAACTGGCGCTATTTTGAAATGTATGATAAAAAAGGNNNCTGGATCTGACTCCCTATTATTTATTTGAGGAAGATGCTAAACATTTTCATTCGGTTTGTAAAGCCTCTTGTGATACGCATGATCCCGATTTTTATAAAACCTATAAAAAGAAATGTGATGACTATTTCTGGAACAGTCATCGGGGGGAAGCGCGAGGAGTAGGCGGGCTATTTTTTGATTACTGCAAAGTTTCCGACAAAATGAGTATTGAAGATTGGTACAGTTTCGTTACTACGGTGGGGGATAGCTTTCTGGAAGCATATATACCAATTGTTATAAAAAGAAAATCTATTGATTATAGCAATGAACAAAGGGATTGGCAAGAAATTCGCAGGGGGCGTTATGTGGAATTTAACCTGGTTCATGATAAGGGTACCCTTTTTGGCTTGAGGACTAACGGTCGTATTGAAAGTATCCTGATGAGCCTTCCTCCGCATGTTCAATGGAAGTATGACCATCAGCCGGAACCTGACAGTGAGGAGGCAAGGTTAATCCAAGTACTGAAGAATCCTAAATCATGGGTTTGATCGCCTTTTTAATCGTAATTTAGGCTTAAATACCTCTTAAGATGGTACAAAAATTATTTCAAATAGATGCTTTTACGGATCAACTATATTCGGGAAATCCGGCTGCCGTTTGTATTCTGGAAAATTGGATAGATGATAGTATAATGCAAAATATTGCCCGGGAAAATAATCTTGCTGAAACAGCTTTTGCGGTTAAAGATGGTTCTCAATATATCATTAGATGGTTCACTCCGGAGTTGGAAGTGGATTTGTGCGGGCATGCAACCCTGGCCACGGCTTATGTTTTGTTTAACTACTATGATTTAAATGTTTCTAATATTGAATTTTTTTCACCCAGAAGCGGTAAACTTTTGGTAGAAAAGGGTGAAAACGGATTGTTAATACTGGATTTCCCCACAGATGATATTAAATCCATTGCGCCAATTCAAATACTTAACGAAGCTATTGGTAAGAATCCGGTTTACACTCTGAAAGGTAAGACAGACTATCTCCTTATTTATAGTAATCAGGAAGAAATAGAACAATTGAACCCGAATTTTTTTCTTCTTAATCAACTGGATGCCCGCGGGGTAATTGTCTCCGCTCCCGGAAATGAAGTAGATTTTGTATCGCGTTTTTTTGCTCCCAAATGCGGAGTCAATGAAGATCCTGTTACAGGTTCAGCACATACCAGCCTTATACCCTATTGGTCGAAGGTTCTGGGTAAATCTAAACTTGTAGCCAGGCAGTTATCCAAAAGAGGTGGTGATATTTATTGTGAATTTCTGGATACACGGGTAAAAATTGCAGGAAGGGCAGTCCCCTATTTAAAAGGTGAGATTATTATTTAGAATATATACATTTCTATTACCTTTAGGCTTAAAATAAAGCCAATGTATCCACTTCGAAGAAATAGAAGATTACGAGCAAACAATGCTATCAGACATTTGGTTCGTGAAACAGTATTAACCCCCAGTGATTTTTTAGTTCCATTATTTGTTGTTGAAGGACATGGAGTAAAAGAAGAAATTCCATCCATGCCCAATTACTACAGGTTAAGTTTGGATAATCTTGGTAAGGAAGTGAAAGAACTATGGAACATGGGTCTTTGTGCAGTGCTGCTATTCGTAAAAATCCCTGAATCTCTTAAAGATAATAAGGGAACGGAAGCCTTGAATGAACATGGTTTAATGCAACGTGCAATTAACACGGTTAAAAGTGCTTGCCCTGATATGTTAGTTATGACAGATGTGGCATTAGATCCGTATTCTTCTTATGGGCATGATGGCATAGTAGCCGGGGGGCAGATTCTTAATGATGAGACCAGCGAGATATTGGCACAAATGAGTATTTCACATGCTGAGGCAGGTGCAGACTTTGTAGCTCCCAGTGACATGATGGATGGGAGGATACAAATTATCAGGGAGGCCTTAGAGGATGAGGAACTAACCAATACAGGAATTATGTCTTATTGCGCCAAGTATGCAAGTGGCTTCTATGGCCCTTTCCGTGATGCTCTGGAATCAGCTCCTGTAAACAAGGCAGATGTTCCTGAAGATAAACAGACATATCAGATGGATCCGGCCAACAGGATTGAAGCCATAAAGGAAGCCCATATGGATGTTGACGAAGGCGCTGATATTGTTATGATAAAACCGGGGATTTGTTATCTCGATATTGTAAGGGAGATAAAAGATGAAGTAGAAATACCGGTGGCAGTCTATCAGGTTTCCGGAGAATATGCTATGCTAAAGGCTGCAGCGGAAAAAGGTTGGTTAGATCATGATTCCGTTATGATGGAGCAATTGATCTCAATAAAACGTGCCGGCGCAGATATTATAGCCAGTTACTTCGCAAAAGATGCAGTAAAGCTTATGGGATAGCTAATTCACTTTCTATACCGTATTATGGGAAGATATCATTTTTCTTATCATCAATTTTATATTTTAATACTATTTGGTATTTTCTCTTCTATGTCCTATTCTCAGGACAGTTATAAAGAATCTCCTGATGCCAAAAATACGGTTAACAAAAATACAGCTTCACATTTATCAGTAAATCTGGTTTCTGAAGAAACCGATCAAAAGGTAGATTCTATTATTTCTAATGGCATAAAAAACCATGAAAGCCTTCGGGTTTTATACTTACGACAGTATTCAACCGGTAGCCTTGAATGCCATTTATGACCTGGCATCCGTTACCAAAATTACAGCTCCTTTACTTGCTCTGATGAAACTATATGATGAAGGAAAAATTGATTTGGATCTCCCATTTAGTACATACTGGAAACCCTGGAAAAAAATAAAAGACAAAAAAGGCCTTACACTGCGGGAAATACTGGCGCATCAGGCTGGGTTAAAGCCCTATATTGTCTTTTTAAATAAAGTTCAAAAAAAAGGCCGGCTCAAGCGAAAATATATCCGCTCTGAGCCTTCACCCAGATTTGAAACACAGGCCTATGAGCATATTTATGTAAAAAATAGATTTATAGCCAAAATGTACCGGGAAATTAACCGATCCCAGGTAAATGAAAGCAAAGAATACCAATATTCCGGGCTTGCCTTTTTAATATTCCCTCAACTTATTTCACAACTTAGCGGAGCGTCCTATGAATATTATTTACAAAAACATTTCTATTTGCCAATTGGCGCTGCTTCACTAGGTTTCAACCCTAAAACTACTGGTTATCCTAATGATATTGTCCCAACTGAAGTAGATACACTATTCAGGAAAGACCTGGTAAAAGGCTGGGTGCATGACGAAAATGCAGCTCTTATAGGAGGAATATCGGGAAATGCAGGCCTTTTTGGTACTGCAAGAGACCTGTACCTAATAATGCAAATGTATCAGAATTACGGTATTTATGATGGTCAGAGGTATCTGTCTGAAGCTACGCTTAAAGAATTTACAAAAGTTCAATTTCCTGAGAATGACAACCGTCGAGGCCTCGGTTTTGATAAGCCACTTTTGAATAATAGAAACCTGCCTATATCTGGCGCTTATCCTGCTATAGACGCAAGTGCGGAAAGCTTTGGACATTCAGGTTTTACAGGAACTTTTATATGGGCCGACCCAATAAACCAATTGGTATTTATTTTCCTTTCTAATCGGGTTTACCCTAGCCGTGATAATAGAAATTTATACGAACTGAATATTCGTCCACAATTGCATCAGTTATTTTATGAAGACAGGGGGTTGAATAAGTTTTGAAAATAGTAAATCATATTATTAGTATTTTAGTGGTATAATTAAACCAAATGGAATTACTTCTCTTTTATGCTTTTTTCTCTATCTTTTTTTCTTTCATATGTTCCATTTTAGAAGCTGTTTTATTAAGTGTTACTCCCACATTTATTAATTTAAAGAAAAAAGAAGGTAAGCATTATGCTGATACTCTGGAAGACCTGAAAAAGGATGTAGACCAGCCTTTAATTGCTATCCTCACCCTTAATACAATAGCCCATACCGTTGGTGCCATACTCGTAGGAGTGCAAGCTAAAGTGGCTTATCAGGAAATTTATGGGAGTAAAACCCGGGTCATATTCGGATTTACTTTTACAGAAGAGTTTATGGTAGGCGTAGTATCTGCGGTAATGACCATCTTAATACTTGTGCTTTCAGAAATTATTCCTAAGACCATTGGTGCAACTTATTGGAAAAAGCTTGCGAATTTTTCCGCTAAATCACTAAAAGTAATGGTCCTGGCCTTAAAATGGACAGGTTTACTGTGGCTACTTCAGTTATTTACAAGGCTTATTGGGAAGAAAGAAGTCTACGGCAGTGTTCTGAGCAGAGAAGATTTCACTACAATGGCCGATATTGCTCATGAAGAAGGTGTTTTTCAGGAATCAGAATCAAAAGTGATAAAAAACCTTTTAAAATTTGATGAGATTCGTGCAAAAGACATTATGACTCCGCGTGCAGTAATGAAAATAGCTGAAGAGTCTATGTCTATAAAGGAATTTTTTGAAGAAAACCCGAAACTGCGGTTTTCAAGGATTCCTATTTATACAGAGAGTGTGGATAATATTACAGGTTATGTCTTAAAGGATAATGTTCTGGAAGAAATTATAAATGAAAATGGAGCCATTCCTTTAGGAAAAATTAAAAGATCATTGTTGGTTACAAAAAGGGACACGCCCATTCCTCAACTATTTGAGACTCTAATTGCGAAAAGAGAGCATGTTGCACTGGTTGTAGACGAATATGGTTCTGTTAGCGGCCTGGTAACCATGGAAGACGTCATAGAAACCTTGTTAGGACTGGAAATTATGGATGAAAGCGACAATGTTGAAGATTTGCAATTGCTTGCAAGGAAAAAATGGGAAGACCGAGCTAAAAAAACAGGTATAATAGAATAAAAAATGGCTATTGCATTTATAAGCACCCCTTTAGGTAGTGCCAAACTGGAAGGTGATGAAAATGGCCTTAATAGTGTTACGGTGCTTGAACAGGATGAGCCGGAAAGCAAGATAATACCTGATGTTCTGGTAGATGCAGTATATCAGTTGAATGAATATTTTGAAGGTAAACGACAAAATTTTGACCTTTTATTAAATCCGGAAGGAACTGAATTTCAAAAAAAGGTATGGTCTTTATTATCTGAAATTCCATACGGCAAAACCATCTCTTATTTAGAGCTTTCCAGGAGATTTGGGGATGAAAAAGCTATTCGTGCAGTTGCTGCAGCGAATGGAAAAAACCCTTTATGGATAATTATTCCCTGCCACAGGGTAATTGGTTCAGATGGTTCATTAACAGGATATGCCGGTGGTTTGCACCGTAAAAAATGGCTGTTAAACCACGAGAGTCCTTCCAAACAACAATCCTTATTTTAAATTAGCAAACCAACTGGTTTGCAAAGGCATAATTTCAACCGCATATTTAGCTCCAAATAAGCTCTTTGTCGTTATTTTTCTCCTTATTGACCTTATTGAGAAAAAAAGATAATCATTAGTGATTATAAAAACAAACCGGGCGGTCGGTTAGTTACTTTTCTAATTATCAATAAAACGAGTTGGCGCAAATTTCAAATTAGTATTCTTCAAAAGCCTACCTTCTTCAGAAATTACGATTACTCCTCCCTCCAGAGTTTCGACATCTACAAATTTAGCGTAGCCCACTAGAAAAGTATTGCTTTCCTCATTATAATCAAAGGCGGTAAGCTCTATATCCAGTCCTAGCTCTTCCTGAACTTGTTGCACAATGAAGGGCATATCAATAATTCTATTTTCTTTTGTGATAAAATCATAGGTAGCAGGTCCAAAAGGGATTAATGAAGGCTGTGCATAAAGATTGAGATAATACAGTTTCTCGTTAGAAATAGAGGCCTCAGACTGGATTGATCCTGCAAAAAAATACCTGTTTATGGAGAAAAGGTCTTGCCGTATTACATCTAAAGTCTGTAAATCATATAGTGTTAATTGATAATCAGAGGATGAATTTCCACTAAAAATGAACATATCCCCTTCTTTGTTAATGAAAATACTCGGGATCAATTTCCCAAAATCAAAGGTTCTTATTATCGTATTGCTTTCTGTATCCAAAACAGCAAGTTTATAGTTAGCCTGCTGATCCGAATAGGTAATTAACAGTCGGCCATCGGAATACAAGGGCTCAAATACGTCATTAACATTAAATTCAACGTTTAAATCTATCTCCTGATCAGTAGCGAGGTCTATAGTCCTAATCCCATAATTGGTAGACCCTTCAGGGCTGAAAAACCCAAGAAAAAGTTTATTTTCTGAACTTGCTCCCCAGGTAACCGATCTTTCATTGGAAACTGTATAAAATTCATTCAGAAAGGTGCTCTCTCCGGTGATATAATTTCTTTGTACCGCAGAAAAACTGCCGGCTGCAAAGCTAAAAAAAGTAAGAACCCGAGATACCTGTCTTAATGTAAGGTACTCCCTGTTAATATTACTTTCCAGTGTTAAGTTAAATAGATCGCCTTCATCCAGAGAGCCATCATAATTATACTGATAAACATTTTGAAAATTCTGTCCTATTACGGTATAATCGGGCATTTGATCCTCAGATGCCATTTCTGGTCCGAAGTCGTCATTTGTGCAGCCAAGAAAAAGTGTGCTAATAATAAGGAGGCAGAATACCCCCAAAATCCTATAACCTTTCATGCATCTTTTTTTTTTAAAGATACATAATAACTTATTGGAAGTGATCTAAAAAGTGTCTAAGTTGTTTCTTAACCTTATTGAACTGAAAATGGACTTCAGTGCATATAGGGCCTGCGGGCAGAATTGATTGTACTGCAGCATTGAAATGCTGTTAAATGTAACTTCTCTTATTTCATTCGGAGACATAAACTCCATTCTCTTCATCCGGAGTAATTATTTCCAAATCGTCTTCGTTATCTGAATCGTCATTAGTGCAGGAAACAGCAAAACAAAGAGAAAATACAAAAGTCAGCATAAGCAACCTTTTTATCATTTTTAAATAGAATGGAGGTTTCATATCAATAATTTGTAAGACTTTAAAGCGGTATTAAAACGTTTTTTCAATGTTTTTATTGAATACTGGCATTGTAATTCGATAAACTGCAACTATCATGCATTAGTCATGGGTATCTTGGATAAGACTACTTAGAAAGGAAAGCTCTAAGTTTCTGAATAATGTTCTTATCTTTAGTTTAATTGCCCTAAAAATTAAAAACCGACTATATTGACCATTTTAATCTTTAAAATGAAGCTTATTTAAAATTTGATTAGGATGTTGCAGAAACTAAATCTTGAAGATATCCTTTTTTTAGACATCGAAACTGTTCCTGAAGTAGAAGAGTATGCTCAGTTAGATGACTATAAGAAGGAGCTATGGGAACAGAAGTCGCAATATCAACGCAAAGATGAATACACAGCTGAAGAATTTTATGAAAGAGCAGGTATTTGGGCTGAATTCGGTAAAATTATTTGTATATCGGTAGGGTATTTCCTGATTAAAGACGGGAGTCGAAATTTCAGAGTTACTACATTTCATGGAGATGAAAAAAAGATTCTTAAAGACTTTAAAAGGCTCCTAAACGAACATTTCAGCCGTCCAAAAAATCTGCTTTGCGCACATAATGGGAAAGAATTTGATTTCCCATATATAGCGCGAAGATTAATTATCCATGGTATTTCGCTACCTTATAAGCTAGACCTTTTTGGGAAAAAACCCTGGGAAGTGCCCCATTTAGATACTATGGAGCTTTGGAAATTTGGAGATTTCAAACATTATACCTCCCTAAAACTCATGGCCAATATTCTGGGTATCCCTTCTCCCAAAGAAGATATGGATGGCAGTATGGTCAGAGATGTTTATTATGAAAAAGGTGATTTGGATCGCATAGTGGCTTATTGTGAACTAGATGTTATCACTTTAGCACAAGTCTTTCTAAGGCTGCGTAACGAACAGTTGTTGCAAGAGGATGATATCATTCATATTTAGAATTATTCTTCTAGCCAGCTTGTGATTTCTCTTTCAAAGAACATTTTTGAGTCACTCTATCTAATTTGGGGGTCTTGTATTTTAATATATTGTGCTCATAATCTTAGTTGTACTATCTTAGTTTATATAAAAGAAATATAGTTAATAACTATATCCAATTGTTATAAGTAATTAAAAGAAAAATGACTACATGAATCGACTATTTGACCATATAAATTCTCGAATAAGTATTTCTGAAAGCGAATTTGACATAATAGCT
>NZ_CAMYIP010000118.1 GCF_947258525.1 uncultured Eudoraea sp. | reverse complement strand
CAGGGCTTGCTTTGCCAGCACGAATTTCTAACACTAACCGTGTTAGATCCTCCGCTAGCTTCGCCCCCAATGGCGCGCCGCAATTATAGCCAAGACCGTTGTGTGCTATTAATAAAAGAAATAGCATAATTCTTAAAGTTGAAACATGAAAACTCTAACATACATATGCATTCTATGCCTTTTACTTGCCTGCTCTGAAAACAAATTATCAAGAATAGATTTTTTAATAGGTACTTGGAAAATGGAAGGAAAAGAACAATATGAAAATTGGGAATTATCCAATAACAAAGAACTAAATGGATATTCATATAAGTTTAAGGATAGTCAAAAAATAATTACAGAAACTCTTTCTATAAAAATATTGGAGAATACAGTCATTTTTGAAGCTACAGTTCCAGACCAAAATGAGGGAAAAACAATTCCGTTTACTTTAAATAATGAAATTAAAGACTATTTATCATTTGAAAATATTGACCACGATTTTCCAAAAAAAATTCAATATAAAAGAATAAATGAAAATGAAATTGAGGTTACTGTATTAGGTGATGAAGGCAAAGGATTTTCTTATAAGCAGATAAAACAAAAAACAAAGTAACAGAACACAAAGATGTTGTGCTTTATTAAAAATCAGATATGAAAAGACGAAATTTCCTTGCAACTTCAAGTGCAGCAACTACTGCTCTTTTACTATTTCCCGGCATGGCACCAAATAGTGCTCATAAAAATCTTAAGACAATCGGAGTACAGCTGTTTTCCTTACCTAAAATTCTTGAGAAAGATTTTAGAGGTGGAATAAGGGCACTTTCAGAAATGGGCTATAAAGAAATTGAAATGTACGGTCCGTATCCCTTTAGTGTAGATTCTGTGAAAGAGAGATGGAATTCCTTAGCACCCCGATTAGGGTTTAGTGGAAGTGGCTATTTTGGCCACACACCGAAGGAAGTCAGTACTATTTTAAAAGAATATGGAATAAAAGCTACATCTATCCATACAGACATGGAAACCTTGCAAACCCGAATGCAACAACTCGGAGAAGCGGCAGACCAAATAGGTTTTGAATACGTCGGACTACCTGCTATTCCTGAAGAAAAAAGGAAAACTTTAGATGATTATAAAATAGTAGCGGAAGAGTTTAATACTATAGGCGAACAGGCTAAAAAAGTGGGATTAAAGTTCGCGTATCACAATCATGGATATGGATTACAAGATATGGATGGTCAAATACCCTTACAGCTCTTACTTGAACAAACGGATCCATCCCTTGTATTTTTTGAATTAGATATCTTCTGGACAACTGCCGGCAGTGCTGATCCTATACATTATCTCAAGTCATACCCGGATCGATATCATTTAATGCACATAAAGGACATGAAAGAAGAAGTCAGGTTTTCTGGTGATGGAGGCAATCCCATGCAATGGATGGAACTATTTCCATATATGACAACAGCTGGTAGCGGCGTAATTGATATCCCCTCTATTGTTTCAGTTGCTGAAAAAGCAGGGGTAAAACATTTTTATGTAGAGCAAGATTTTGTGAAGGATCCGGAGATAGCTTTGAAAAAAAGCTTCGATTATTTAAAATCCATTAAACTAAAAGCCCCAAAGAATAAACAATAAAATCTTTACAAAAACCAAGTTTAACAACGTGCATATGTTCATCCCTGTGACTTGGGACAATTCATACTCGAATACGTTTTATTGCATTAAATAACCCAATGATAAAGTTCTTTAGTAAAATACCATGCAAGTGTATTAGTGCGATTACAATTAAATTGTCAGGTCGAGCGTTTATGCCGAGCTGGTACCTCGAGCCTAGTCGAGAGGTGTCGAGGCGTTGGCAATAATTATGATACAAATGAAAAAATATATGATTCTTTTTTTTCTGATACCTCTATCAGAAATAGGTTATTCTCAGAAAATTGATAATTCCATATTGGAAGAAATAAAAAGGAAGTCTTTGGAATCAAATTCCGATGCTGTAATTATTAAACAGAATGGAAAAATCATCTATAAGGAATATTTTGGGAAAGAAGAAATACCAATTTATATAGCCTCTGCAGGTAAATCGTTGACAAGTTTGGCGATAGGAAGACTGGTTGACAAAAAACTATTAGACTCACTGGATCAACCTGTTCATACAATATATCCGCAATGGAAACAAGGGCGCAAAAAAGAAATAACAGTGAGAATGCTTCTAAATCATACATCTGGATTGCAAAATAACCCAAATGCGAGTATAGAATTAGAGCCGGCACCTGATTATAAAGTTAATAACATAATCGACCTCGCTTTGTCAGCAGAATTATCGGATACGCCAGGACAAAAAGTAAAATACAACAATAAGGCAGTCGCCCTTTTAGGAGGTATTGTACAAGAGTTGTCAGGAAAGTCATTCGACCATTTTTTTGTTGACGAATTTTTTAAACCAATAAATATCGTACAGTATGAATGGATAAAAGATAAATCTGGAAATCCTACAGTTCACGGAGCTTTTGTTATTAAGCCATCCGATCTAATCAAGTTCGGAGAATTAATCCTTAATGAAGGTGTTTATAATGGCAAACAGATTATCAGCAAAGAATGGATAAATGAATCCTTAAAACAAGGTCAAAGATTTAAACCAATTTGGGGATTACTTTGGTGGCGACTTCCAAAATATGAAAAGAGAATAATTGACGATGAAATTTGGTCATCTTGGAAAGAAGCAAAAGTTGATAACGCATTTATGAATAAAATGAAATCAATGAAAGGCAAATTATATGAATCAAAATATGACTTTTACAGTGATTTAGATAAGATATTTGGTAAGGATTGGAATCAAATTATAAATGCAGAATTACCGCCAACAGTAATATCCAGTAAAAGAATATATAGTGAAGATATAGTCGCATATTATGCTGATGGGTATAGGGGTAATTATTTGGTAATCGTACCAGAATCCAATATTGTCGCAGTTAGGTGCGCGGACAATGATGGATTCAATTATCAGACCGATTTCTTTACTCAATTTGTAAGTCTCATTTCTAAGTTAGGAAAATAAAATCCTTGCCAGCAATGTATATTAAGTCATAGTTCACTCGGTCGCTACGATTCATATGCTAGCCGTTTGCGGTCATTTAGGGTACCCTTACAGCGCATAAAGTGGAGACAACTGAACTGAAAACTAAAAACGGAAGATCAAAAATTTAAATGCGGAATTATATGCTCACAGACATCAATCCGAAATTACCAATGCGGGACAAAAGTGTAACGCACTCGTATTATTCCAACCAATTAGGATTTAAGGTATTTGGAAGTGCCGACTATGACGGCTACTTGATGATGGAAAAAGACCAAATTCAAATTCATTTCTTCGAATTTAAAGAACTTGAGCCCAAAGAGAATTACGGACAAGTTTATATTCGAACCGACAATATTGATGAATTTTATAGATCACTATTGGAAAAACAGACTAAAATTCATCCGAATGGAAAATTGGAAACCAAACCATGGGGACAAAAAGAATTTTCGCTTCTTGACCCGGACAACAACCTATTGACATTCGGACAAACTATTTAGAAAAAATGAAAACAACGACATTTCTAACATTTGTAGGTGATCAATGCGGAAAGGCTGAAGAAGCGATACAATTTTACACGTCAATCTTTCCGAATTCAGAGATCAAAAGCATAATCAATTACGCAAAAGGAGAGGCTGGTGGAACACCAGAGCTTATCAAATATGGAGTATTTACATTAAATGGTACAGAGTACAGGGTTTCCGAAAGTAATTTTAATCACGCCTGGTCATTTACGCCAGGGGTATCACTTTTCGTTGATTGTAGCACTGAAAATGAGATACGAACATTATTCGAAGAACTTTCTTCAAATGGAGGTCAGATCATGGTACCTCTTGACAACTACGATTCAGGCGATTACGGCTTTGGTAAAAAATTCGGATGGTGTGAAGACAAATACGGTATTTCATGGCAATTTAACCTTTCAGAATAATTTCGAATTGTAGTAATAGCTTCCCTACCTAAAGGAATAAACGAAATGGAAAAATCAAAATAACGAAAGGCTTACAATGTAAATAAGCCATGTAAACAGCTCATATGCAAGACCATTCGTGACAAGGGAATCTGAACTAAGCGTGTTATAGCATAAAATAAAAACTATCGTGAAACTAGAAACATATGAAATTACAATCAGTCATCAATAATAGGATCCAAGCAACAATAGGTGCATTCATTTTGACCTTTGCATGTATTCTCTGGGAATATTTTAATGGTGGGGTTGTTAGCCACCATTTACTTGCAAGAGAAGATCTCCCCGCATTCTCTAATTGGTGGGGGCTGCTCACTGTTCCTTTATTATTTTGGATAGCTATTTCCCTAATAAACCGAAGACAAGAGAATAGTGACGAATTGAAATCAAATTTTCAGGAAAATGAAACTGCCGTCTTCAGACGGTTTATAGCAGCTCTGGTATTTGGTATTCTAATATCCTTATTATGGGAATTTAAATTTGAAAGTATCCTAAAATACTTGATTTTATTTCCAATTCTTGTGGCTTTTTTTATTCCCGTTCATTTGCCTGAATATTTAATGGGATTCGTACTTGGGATGATATTCACGTTCGGAGGTGTATTACCTATAATAATTGGGGTCATATTATTGGTAGCATGCTTAATAATAAATAGGTTAGTACGATTTTTTAGAACTTTAATTAAATCGAAAGCCGGGTGATCAACTATAAAGTTAGACCCCGTCGCTAGCAAGACCTAAAACCAAGCTATGCATGGTAAACCTGCCTGACTAAATAGCAATACGCTATCAGACACGCGGTCTCCGGCGGCCCGGCGGCCAAAGCCTTGCGCCTCGGCCGACGCCATAGGCTTTTGCCGACGGCGGTCCGCTAAAGCTTCAGCGGCACGCGGATGGCGACGGCACGCAGGCAGGCGACAAATGACAATCTAAATCCGTCCAGAATCCCGATCGGATAAAATGGTATCTTAGACAGTAACGAGTGACAAGTAGCTTTAATGCTAATGGTGTGAAATCTTCGAATTATGAACGCAAAATATCTTGTCCTAATATGCATTCTAACGGCCTTTGGGTGTAAGCAGGAAGAAAATAAACCCCCAGATTGGACCTATCTATTTGATGGGAAAGATCTGGAACAATGGGATACCTACCTGGGCCCTCGTTTTGGGCCTGAAGTAAGCTGGGAAAACATTGAATCGCAACTACCTATTGGACACAACACTGATTCCTTAGGGGTATTTTCGATCGACGACCCGGATGGTGAAGCTGTATTACGCATTTCCGGAGAAGTTTGGGGAGGTGTTTTTACAAAGCGGGAATTTGAAAACTACCATCTGCAGCTTCAGTTTAAATGGGGATATAAGAAATGGTATCCCAGAGGAGAACCATCTGATAAAAGAGATAGCGGCCTTCTATATCATGGGATTGGAACGCATGGAGAAAATGATCTGTTCTGGCTAAAATCGCAGGAATTTCAAATTCAAGAAGGCGATTGTGGAGATTTCTGGGGCGTCGCAGGAACAATAATTGATATAAGGGCACAAATGGGTAAGGACAGCACCTATTATTATAACCCTAATGCGGAACTTTTAACTTTTAGTGAGCAGAGTGAAAATGGCAGGAATTGTAAAAAACAGCCCGATGCTGAAAAACCAAGTGGCAAATGGAACACTATAGATCTTTACTGTTTTGAAGGGACAAGTGTGCACATGGTTAATGGAACCGTAACCATGATATTACACAATTCACGCCACTATACGGAGGAAGGGAAAGAGGTTCCCTTAACTAAGGGGAAAATTGAATTGCAATCAGAATCCGCCGAAGTATTTTATAAGGATATTAGAATAAGGCCTATTGAGGCATTGCCAATGGAATTCTCTGAAGACTAATTCAATTATCAAGATGATCACAGTTGCTTGTTGTCCTAAAATTGAAAGCCAGTCCTGTTGCGAGTGCAAAAGTTTTTTTTGGTGCTATGGTAGGTAGCATCGGCTATAAGCCCATTGGGCATAATCCAGGAAAAGTCATGATCAAGTTGAAATTTCTTACTCCCTTATACTTAATGTGTTTAGTCCTGGCTCTTTCCTGTAAAAAGGACCCTTCACACGGTGTCGCGTTTGAAGGAGGACAGGTGTTCAACGGGCAAACGTTTGAATCCAAAACCTTTTATGTCATCAATGGTTTGATCTCATTTAATCCCCCTGGCACTTTGGATAGTACCATCCAACTTGATCGACATTATGTCATTCCCCCTTTTGGAGATGCCCACACCCATAATCTTGCAGATCCTTCCAAGATTGACAGCCTGGAGAAAAAATATGTTCAGGACGGGATCTATTACGTTCAGGTCTTGACCAATTATGCGTCAAAAGCAGATTCAGTACGCGACAGATTTTCGAGCCCAGAAACTATCGACGTAAAATACGCCAATGGTGGACTTACATCAACCTTGGGACATCCGCATTTGGCCTATGAGACATCTGCGCTCAATCTACACTGGTCTGCAATGTTCTCGCAGCGCGATCGTATAAAACAAAGCAGGCTGGCCGAAAATGATGCCTATTGGTTCTTAGACACAACTGAAGATGTAGCACAAAAATGGGATGCTATATTAACCATAAAACCCGATCTGATCAAGATCTATCTAATTAACACTGAACGCCATGAAGCGCTCGTAGAGGCAGAGCAAATGGGAAATTTCGGGTTGTCTGAAGATGTCGCTCGTTTAGTGGTGAAGAAGGCACATGAGGCCGGCCTAAAAGTGTATGCCCATGTGGAAAATGCCTATGACTTCAGGGTAGGCCTGAACATAGGTGTAGATGGATTTGGCCATTTGCCCGGCTACAGCTGGGATGGAAAAGCAGATGTCGACATGTACCGTCTGACAGATGAAGACATCGCTAAAGCCAAAGATCGAAATATAGTGATCATACCAACAGCTAATTTTGCACAGGTATATGCTGTGAAGTATGACAATCGGGGTAACCCCTCACTGGATAGCCTCCGATATGAAACGGTCAATCAGTTTTTAACCAAAGAGCTTAAGCGACTCAATAAGGCGGGTGTATCCATAGCGCTGGGTGCCGACCAAGATGGCGAAACCAGTATACTGGAAGCAAATTATTTAGTAGACAAGCTCGAGGCTTTTGACCGACTTACCGCATTAAAGTTACTTGCTGAAACTACCCCCCAGACCATATATCCAGACCGGAAAATAGGTGAATTAAAGGAGGGGTATGAAGCAAGCTTCTTAGTTTTGAGTGGTAATCCATTAAATAATTGGGACTATATTGATTCCATCAATCTATATGTTAAGCAAGGTAAATTTTTGAATATAAAGCAATGACGCCTTTTACTTATGACACTTGCACTTAAAAAAAGAACTATGAAATACGCTATTAGTAAAATATTTCCTGTCCTTATGTTCCTGATCACATATGTCAGTTTTGCTCAAAATACCATTTCGCCGGACGACTTAACCATGATCGCTGGTGAATGGGAAGGCACACTTACCTATATGGATTACAGCACTAACAAGCCTTTTACCATGCCAGCCAATGTGACTGTGCAAAAAGGTAAAAATGAATACCAGGTTCAACTGCTTTACAAGTATCCAAATGAACCCAATGCGAATAGTAGGGGAAGGATCAAGATCTCCAAAGATGGGTTGCTAATAAACAAGACCAGGGTGAGAAGCAGGGAAGTATTACCGAATAAAGTGGTTAAAATTACCACCGAATATGAGGGCAAAGACAATAATATGAGCGCATTAATAAAGAATGTCTACATATTGGGACCAAAACAATTCCTGATAAGGAAGGAAGTGAAATTTGATGATGTAGCTGACTGGCTAATGCGAAATGAATATAGCTTTATGAGATAATTTTGGAGCCGCAAACAAGTCTGAAAACCAACTTGAACATTCCTTTGAGAATACACCTTTGGATCAAAGTGTATAAACAACCCTAAAAGTCACAAATTGGGGCTGTATAAAAGTCTCTGAAGTGAAAACGGATACATTATTCGCCCTGTTCCTGACCTGGGCGTCAATATCCAAAATGTTTGTAGCCTTGATCTCATACTCCCATTTGGCATCCTTATCCTTCCTGTACGTAAGAAAGGCATCCAGGTTTTGGAAGGATTGTGAATCCCCGTTACCTAGGTCTTGTTGAGTATAAGTATAATTCGTTCGGAATGTCACCGCTTTCCAGATATAGGCATCAAACTCTATTGAGGGTGCCTGGGTCACAAAAGTGGTCTCTCCCCCACCCTGATTGTTGTTGGTTACGCTATATCTGTACCTGAAAGTCACATTGGGTGCTATTTTAAAATTCGTGCGAAGCCCGGGGGTATACGTTTGCGTGTACGCCTCATTTAAGGAGCGTTCACTTTGAATAAACTGATTGATCTTGCTGTAGTTGAAACTGGCATTTAATGTGGCCCTGATCTTACCAAAGGTTCGCTGAATACGCCCAAAAACATTGACGTTTTCATCGGCAAAATTGGAATTAAAGAAGGTGCTGGTACGTATTACATTCTCGAAATTGGTCAAACTGCGTATCTGATCGATATTATTCGAATATGCCGCACGTGCAAAAACATTGGTATAATTGAAGAGGTTAAAACTGCTATAGAAAAGACTAATGTTATGCGATAAGGCATTCTGTAATGCTGATTCTCCAAATTGGATGCTGTTCAAATTATTTAGAACGAGCCCTTCAGCCAATCGTGTCACATCCGTGAATTGATTGCGCATGTCATATCTCAACGTCAGGGCCTCACTTTTTTTGAATTGAATTCGGGTTTCGAAATCCGGTAAAAATCGCAAAAAGTTGTCCTCAAAAGTCTCTCCAAACTGCACATTCCTGTTCCCATAGGCATGCACTGAAAAACCAGGCGTGATCGTGAACTTGCCTGACTTCAAGCGGTAATGCAACCCCGCATATAGATCACTGAAGCTATATTCTGTATCGTTGGTGGCTCTGCCTTCGTTGATTGTAGGTGTTGGATCTACTTGTGCACCCCCGGCTAAAAACTGGAATATATTAGAATTGAATTCTTGCCTGCTGAGGATCACCCCCAGGGTAAGGTTAATATTACTCTTGGCATTGAGGATGTTGTAATAATCTAATTTGGCATCAAGTTGATTCGACTTTATCCGGCGGTTTTGGCCTAGATCATACGTCGGTGAATTCGTATTCAATCCCAGGGCTTCGGCAGTTGAATCAAAGGCATCTTCCCCATTGGGATCATTTGCCAGCAGCGCCCTGTAAAAAGGATCTTCATTCTTTAGCAAGTGCTGTGCTTCAAAAGCAAAAATATTTCTCTCATTCAGGGTGTAATAGTAATTTATGTTCTGATTAATGCTGTAAGGAGTGACTTCTTGCAGCTGCTGCGTATTCCCTATTACGGAAGACAGCACATTTTGATCCTGTCGGTCATTTGAAACGCGGGCCAGGATATCATAATCCAGTTGGTTATTAAAGTTGGGCTGGTAGGATGCACTGAGTTTCATCAAACCCTGATCTGAACGTTCCAGGCTTGATTGATCTGTAGTTTCATCAGGAATTCCCAGATCAGGATCTGTATAGCGTATAAAACTCGATTCATTGGAAAGGATACGACTGCTGTTGTAAATAAGAAATCCGCTCAAGTCCAGCGCCTGACTCGGTGAGTAACTAAAATTACCTGAAGCCAGTTTATTCTCGATCTCCAGGGCATTGCTTTGGGTTGTCAAAAAGTCAAGACTATTATCGCCCAGGTTGATATTAGTTCCGCTGCTCCGGCTTGGTGACTGAAAACCTCCGCCAAAATTTCGTATATCACGACGGGTCAGGGCGACTTCCCCTGTATTATTGAGATCGCCGATAAAATTAAGGCTGTATTTCGGACTGTAGTAAAACAGCTTAGGCTGTAACAAGTACAGCGCGTCATCCGGTGCGTTACCACCCCCGGCAGTGACGTTTCCAAACCAAAAACTTTCTTTTCCTTCCTTAAGCTTAATATTCATGGCCACATTATCCTGGTTATTGGTCACATTTCTTAACTGGCCCACTTCCGAGTAATTACGCAATACCTGAATTTTATCGACAGCTTTCGAGGGTATATTTTTAGTGGCCAACTTGGTATCCCCGTCAAAAAAGTCCTTGCCGTTTACCATGATCTTGTTCACGACCTTGCCTTCCACTTCAACCTGGCCATCTTCATTGATCTCAACTCCGGGTAAATTTTCCAGTACATCCTCTAACTTGCGTTCTGTCCCATCCTGAAAAGAGTCTGCATTATAAACCAGGGTGTCTCCTTTCACAGCAACAGGCATCTCATAAACAAGCTCCACGCCTTCCAGAACATTATCCGGTTTCAAGGTATAGTCTTTACGGATATTATTTTCTTCTGTTGCTATGATATCTTCTAAGGTTTTCATCCCCACGTAACTGATCTGGATCTTATAGCTGCCATTTTTCCCCAAATCCAGTTTGTATTGGCCTTGCGCATTGGTAATACCATAGGATTTCAATGCACTTGATTCCTGATCAATGGCTATGACATTCGCCAATTCCAAAGGCGTATTCAGGCTGTCCTTGACCACACCCTCAAGCGTGATCTGAGCATAGGATATGCTGACTGTTAGAAATAATAGGAGAAAGCAAATGCGTTTCATGGATGTTCAGTACCTAAGTAAAGGGTGAAAAATTTTACTATACTTATCGGCTGCGTCGTCTGCCGCGGTTGTCTCTCATCTCGCGCATTTTGTCAGTAATTGTCGCTTTGTAAGAAGATCTTGTTATGACTTTTCCCTTATCAGGAGCCTCAATTTTTAGCTTTGTATCAGGATTCATCACAATTTTAGAGCATAGCATTGTAGTGTTACCTGCACTTACTTCCAAAATAAGACCAGGAAGCCCCCAATACTCTGCCGGGCCATGTGCTACCGGAATTTGAGGGGTATACCATGCTTCTATATTGGTCATTTGGATCTCAGGTTCGGAAGAATCAGCATCATCTGAGGTAGCGGATCTCAACTCACCCCAGGAAAAGTCGTACCATTGCAATTCGGTAGCAGGCACTGAAGCCGATGCTTTAAAACACAAATATTGCCCGATCTGTTTAGATTCGGTACCCATATTCCATGCAATGGGCTGCAGTTCATCCTTAACCAAAAATAACTTGCCGTAAAATTCCTGGCTTTGAACCAGGGCATTTTCTTTTATATTTTTGTATTGATCGCCCCGCGAAAAGTTGTTGCCCCAGGAATCCGTAGCCCCGGACATAGCGTCTAATTTATCCTCTTCCTCAAAAAACGATTCCTCCTTATTGAAGTTTAAAACATAGGTTTTTTCCAACCGATTTTTAAGCCGGGCTTGTACTTGCTTTTTTTGTGCTTCACTAAGCCGGGCACCCCAGTTCCCGAGCTCCATGGTGGATTTTGAAACATAAAATGCCTGTCCTTGGAATTCCTGAACTGCCGGAATAAAGGAAAAAAGTAATAGGAAGGCTAAAGAACTGAATTTAAAGAGAATAGCTTTCATAAGGGAAATGGTATAGTTATGATTGTTTAACAAATATAGTAAATGTTTAAACATTTTTAACTGTGTTATTAAAATATTAACAGAAATTAGCGCTGATTAAACCCTTCCGCTGAAGCTATTTTGCAAGCAATTGGCAGCCAGGATCCAAGTCGCCAAGTCTCACTGATAGGAATTGGAATTTCAATCGATGTACTTTTCTAATAGTACTTTGACGGACGGGGTGGAATTTGTATTTTGAGACCTGCATGCCCGTAGGCCGGTTTGCCCGTTGTCATGGGCAGGCTGTGGCCGTTGAAACTAGTATGGTAAAAAGGACGCCTAATGAATAGACTGGTTTTATTCTTCTTCTGTCTTATCTTCAGTTCAGTTGATCTGGGGGCTCATCCTGGTGTCGGGATCGTTATGGACAGTAAAGGCAATGTCTTTTACACAGACTTATCGCATGTTTGGAAAATCTCAAATAATGGAGAGCTGTCAATTGCCGTCAAAAATGTTCATACGCATGAACTCTATATAGATGAAGAAGATAATCTTTACGGGGAACATGAATGGTATGAAGGGGAAGCCACAGATAAGTGGGGTAACTATGTGTGGTGTTTAGGTAACGATGGCATATTCGAAAAAACCATTCAAGATGTTGAGGGTTTTCTCGACGATAACACCTTGGTAAGAGATAATGAGAATAGTACCTATTGGGCAGAAAAGACCGGTGACCATGAATTGTTGATAAAACAAACATCAAGTGGTGATCGCTTATCCGTTACAGAACATACTTTCACCGATATCCGCTGGATGCATTATTCTAAACATGATAACAACCTTTATGTTGTGGATCATTTAAAAATTAAAAAAGTTACTTTGGAAGGAGACGTAACCGTAGTTTCAGATGCGCTAAAAGAATCCGGAATTTCATTCGGAGGTGTGGAAGATCGCCACTACATATTTGGTCTTTGGTCAGATCAAGAAATGAATCTTTATGTAGCAGTTTACGGAGCGGGCAAAGTAAAGAAGATAAGCCCTGATGGAGAGATCACCACGATTTTTCAATCCAACACATTCTGGGCTCCCGCGGCAGGCTTGATAGCACCCGATGGTACACATTGGATCATGGAGTTTTCTAAAAGAAACAGAACGCGTGTACGAAAAATTCCCAGGGATGGTAAACACACGATATATAAAAGTTAAGCTTTTTGATAAAGAAAAACTACTGCCATCTACTCCTATGACCAAGCTTTATAAGCTCCGAATAAATTAAATACATTTAAAACAAGTATAAACACATAAAAAATGCATTTGTTCAAAAAATTATGTTGCCTTCTCCTATTCTATTGTCCTCTGTCTTTTCTCCAGGCTCAGTATAAGATCCAGCCTAGAGAGGGCTACACCCCTCAGATCGGTATAATGGTAGATATGCTGGAGGAAATAAAAGACCAGATAACCGGAGAGATACAGGATCTTACCCAGGAACAGACAGACTTTCTTTTAGATGATCAGGCCAACAGTATTGGGGCCATGATCATGCATTTAGCGGCAACTGAAGCCTATTTCCAGGTAGAATCCCTGGAAGGGCGCACGTGGACAGAAGAAGAGGCTGCCTACTGGAGTGTAGGCGCAGGGCTGGGAGAAACATCCAGGGAAGCGTTTAAGGGAAAACCCATCCAGCACTACCTGGATATCTGGAATGAGGTGCGAAGCAAAACCCTGGAAGGTTTTAGAGAAAAAGACGATGCCTGGTTTGCATCGGATATTGACGAAAATATGAACTTCCATTGGGCCTGGTTCCATGTGTTAGACCATTCGGCAAATCATATGGGACAAATCGCCCTGGTTAAAAAACGAATACCCAAACCTTGAAAAGTCAAATTCGAGTATGAAAGCAATTAGTAACAATTAAATAGCACCATGGACAAAGCACTGCAAACAATGATCGCCAATATGCCCGAAAAAACGGGCAAATCTTTAGACGAATGGGTTAAAATTTTAAAGGAGAAGTCCTTTGCAAAGCATTCAGAAGCCGTCAAATACCTGAAATCTGAGCATCAAGTCACCCATGGTTTTGCCAATACGATCGTCTCGCTTGCCAAAGACATGGATTCCCCTGAAGTGGATCTGGTGTCTGAGCAGTACAAAGGCAAAGAAACCCTCTACCCTATTTATCAAAAATTGATCGACGCTATTAAGTCGCTCGGTAGTGATGTGATAATTACACCCAAAAAGGCAAGTGTAAGTATCATTCGAAAACGGCAATTCGTATTGATCAAACCCGCAACCAAGACAAGAATTGACCTGGGTTTTAAACTAAAGGACAAACCGATTACAGGCCGACTCGAAAATTCCGGTCCCTTTGCTTCGATGTGCACGCACAGGGTGCAATTACATGATGTCAATGATATTGACGACGAATTGAAAGCCTGGATCAAAGAGGCGTACGACAAATCCACATAGCGGCCCTCATCCTAGTCAGCATGACTTTAGTTCTGGTCTATCTAAGTTCGAATACCGCCTGGCATTTTCCATTAATGATCCTGGCTTCCCTCCTGCTCTTCTTATTTATAATTAGGATAGTTATCGGCAAAACACGTTTTAAAGAACAATTCAGGCTTGTGCTGCTTCTCTCCTTCTTACTAGTCGTCCTGGGGATGTTGTTTGGCAAATATGGCGCACAATGGGGCTTGCCATGGTGGATCTACTACCCTATTCCTATGTTAATGACGCTACTTTTGCCACCGATCCTACTGAAATTAAATACCAAGAGAACCATCATATACCTTTTCCTGAGTTTCCTGTCAGCCCCCTTTATTCATACCTTCTTTTCTTTTTTCCTGGGATGGACGGAGTATATGCCGTTTTGGGATATTCCTTACCTTGGAGATCTCTAAAAGCAACTACACCTAAAATCAAGGAAGTAGAAAAAATAAACCTTTTATGAAGATCACATATACATTGCTTCTTGCTTTTTGTATTGTAATACTTAGAGCACAGGACTATCCGGTAAAGGGCTTAGAAAAACCTGTTGAAATTCTGGTAGATGCCTGGGGTATACCCCATATATATGCTGAAACTGAAGAAGATCTTTTTTTTGCACAGGGATGGAACGCAGCAAGAGACAGGTTGTTTCAGTTTGAAGTCTGGCGGAGACAAGCTACTGGTACTGTGGCAGAACTTCTGGGGGTACGAGAGCTCAAGAGGGATATAGGGACCCGATTATTTATGTTCAGGGGAGATATAAATGACGAGATGAGCCATTATCATGAAAATGGCAAGGCCATCATCACTTCCTATGTCAAAGGTGTGAATGCATACATTGATTATATAAATTCCAAGCCGGATGAGTTGCCATTAGAGTTTAAATTACTGGATACAAAACCGCAACATTGGACACCGGAAGTAGTCATATCAAGACACCAGGGACTGCTTGGGAATATTGGCCAGGAATTGACAATCTCGCGACAGGTTGCCAAAGTAGGTGTTGAGAAAGTTAAGGAGATTAACTATTTCCACCCCGGAGATCCTGATCTAACCATAGACCCTAAAATAGATCAATCCCTGTTGTACGATGACATATTAGCGCTTTATAATGCCTATAGGAGACCTCTTAGATTCCAGCCTGAAGATATAATCGCAAATGTCAGGAATGATTTGGATAGCTATAGATATTTAGCCGAACAGAATACCGAATCTGGCGCAATTGAAAAAAAATATGATCTGGACAATTTTGGGAGTAATAATTGGACAGTAGCAGGCGAACATACAGCGAGTGGATATCCTATGTTGGCCAACGATCCACATCGTACACAGGCTGTACCATCACTTCGTTATATGGCGCATCTGGTAGGTCCGGGATGGAATGTAATAGGGGGAGGCGAACCAGAGATTCCGGGTATATCGATTGGCCACAATGGTACAGGCGCTTGGGGACTGACTGTCTTCCGAACTGATGCTGAAGATCTTTATGTATATGATACAAATCCGCAAAATCACGATCAATACATGTATCAAGATGCTTGGCTGGATATGGAAATCATAAATGAAGAAATAGCTGTCAAAGGACAGAGATCCAGACAGGTTCCATTAAAATATTCAAAACATGGTCCAATAGTGTATGAGGATCCCGAAAATCACAAAGCGTATGCTGTGAGATGTGGCTGGCTGGAAATAGGAGGTTCCCCATATCTTGCAAGCTTGCGCATGAATCAATCTCAAACTTTTGAAGAATTTAGAGAAGCATGTAATTATAGTAATATCCCTGGTGAGAATATGATATGGGCCGATAAAGAGGGAAATATCGGATGGCAAGCAGTAGGCATAGCTCCTGTCCGTAAAAATTTTAGCGGCATGGTTCCTGTTCCCGGCGATGGATCCTACGAATGGGAAAAGTATTTGGAGATCAAAAAGAAACCGAACGTTTACAATCCTGAATCAGGCATTTTCTCAACTGCAAATCAAAATGTAACGCCTATTAATTATCCTCATATGGATGCCATTGGATTTTCCTGGTCAGATCCATACAGAGGTCAGCGAGTAGATGAAATGTTGAAAAATGGCAGGAAACACACGGTAATGGATATGGCGGAATATGTAACTGACTATACTTCATTAGCTGCAAGACTTATTTGTCCCCTATTGAAGAATCTAAACGCCAAGGATGAACTTGCTGAAAAAGCCAGGTTAATGCTTGTAGAATGGGAAGATCATCAATTAAACCCCGACTCAAAAGAAGCTGCCATATATGTCACATGGGAAAGGCTGTTAAAAGAGAAAATGGAATCTCTGGTCATCCCGGAAGAAATCCGGGCTATTAGTAATCTTCAATTAACTAAAGTCGTCAACTGGTTGGTTTTCCCTGATGGAAAATTTGGAACCGATCCTATTAAGGGTAGAGACGCATTTATTTTACAAGCACTAAAGGAAAGCGTGAACAAGTTAAAAGTCAGGTTGGGAAATGATATGGCGAAGTGGCACTATGGACAAGAAAAATTTAAGCATATCAAACTTAGGCATCCAATGAGTGCTGCAGTGGATTCAATCACAAGGGAGAAATTAGAAGTAGGACCACATCCCAGGGGAGGCAATGGCACTACTGTTGGAAGCACAGGCAATAATGACAACCAATCCAGCGGCGCTTCTTTTAGGGTGATAATCGATACCGGGGATTTTGATAGCTCTTTGTTTACTAATTCTCCGGGGCAATCTGGAAATTCTGATAGTCCTTTCTATGAAAATCTATTTGATACCTGGGCAAAAGACAAGTTCTTTCCATTATTCTATAGTAGGGAGAAAGTCGAATCGGTGAAAGCAAAGGCGATCAAGCTTGTTCCAAAAAAATAATTGAATTGAAATTGGTGCTGGGAATTTGTATTTTAACAACCATTATTCCATGATAAAATTCTTCAGACGGACTCGTCAAAATCTTCTAGCCGAAGGCAAAACAGGAAAGTATTTGAAATACGCCATTGGTGAAATTCTATTGGTGGTTATTGGGATCTTGATCGCCATACAAATAAACAATTTTCAGGAACAAAGTATAGAAGACTCCAGGGAACAAGCTATTTTGAAACAACTCAGGGCTGAGTTCAATTCAAATCTAAATCAGCTGGATTCTAAAATAGCATTGCGTAATGATGTCATGAATGATTTAGAAGACTGTTTGCACTATTTTGCTGTTCAAGAGGTACCGAGTGACTCATTATTAACGGCAAAATTAAGTGCCTTGATGTTGCCCTTAACCTTTGACCCCATTCAAAACGAATTAGTAGGCTCTGGTAAAATTCAACTCATAAAAAATATTGAACTTAAAACCCTCCTTACGAATTGGGCTTCTGATGTGCATCAACTTCGCGAAGTGGAACAGATATATGTGGATTACTTTTCAAATTCCATTATTCCTTTTTTCAATAGAACCGGCACTGCCAGAAACATCATCAAAAGTTTTTGGTCAGATAGCACCCGAACTTCATATTTGATGGAAGAATATGACCGCAAGGAACCAAATTTTGTAAATTCAAGCATAGCGCCTACATCCGTAAGCCTGCTCAATAATGCGGAACTCGAAGGTCTAATTTCAATGGGCTATGCCTTGAATATTACCAACAGTTATGAATCCCAGGGATTGCGAAAGCGAATAAATGAAATATTACGATTGATAGAGATCGAAATAAAAGAGTAAAAAAACATAAAAACCAAGGAGAAAACATGACTAGTTATATAGACGGATTCGTCCTACCTGTTCCCCGAAAACATTTAGATCAGTACCGGCAAGTGGCCGAAAAGATAGCTTCCATTTGGAAAGAACACGGTGCCCTCGCCTATTATGAATTTGTGGGAGAGGATATGAATTTAGAAGGCACACGTTCATTTATCGAAGCTACTGCGGCTTCAGCCGATGAGGCCGTTGTCTTCGGCTTGGTTGTATTCCCTTCTAAGGAAGTACGTGACTATGCAAATAAGCAGGTACCGGCAGACCCAAGAATGACGGAGCTGGTTGGGCATTTGACCGATCCGTCAAGATTGATATTTGATGCCTCGCGAATGGTGTATGGTGGATTTCAAGCCCTTATCCAATAATTACTAAACAAATAGAAACACATAAATTAATTAGGTATGAAAATTTTAAAATATGCACTCGGAATTATCGCCCTTCTTGTTCTTGTATTTATCCTGATCGGTGCCTTTTCATCGGAAGTAGCCTATAAAAACGTGATTACCGTGAACAAGCCCCTGGCTGAAAGCTGGGCTGTGAGTCAGGATGAAGAAAGAATGGCCGACTGGCTGGATGGTTTCCAGAAAATTGAGCATGTGAGCGGCACGCCAGGTACGGTAGGTGCTGTATCAGATGTTTATTTTATTGATGACGGACAGGAAATGGTCATCCGGGAAACCATAACGGATATCGTTCCCAATGAATCTATTACCATGACATTTGAGAATGATTTTATGAATATGGATTATATCCTCCGTATGTCTGAGATGGAGGGCAAAACAAAAATAAGTTCGAGCACAACGGCTGTAGGGAATGGTATGTTCTCAAAATCGCTAATGGCTTTGATGAGCGGTACTTTTGTAAGCCAGGAGGAAACTAATCTCTTCAATCTTAAAAGGACTATTGAGGAAAACACAAAAAACTACTTTCCGGTAGTGGAAGAGCCTAAGGAAGAAACGGAGGAACAAGAATAGATGCTTAAATTCTCATACTTTAGTCAAAGGGTAGGTCTCGACTCCGCTCGACCTGACAGCTTGATGTGAACGCTCAACCTGACAATAACTAAACTATGCCAATATATTTAATCAAGTACGAAAATCTTTCTCCTCCATGGAGGGTCGCCGACGCTTCATAGCTTTTCGGCCTTCGTAGCCATGCTACTATGGCGAAGTAGGTTAGCGACGAAGCGGATTTAGGGGTGGGTAATCACAACAAGCAATGAAACATATAGTAAGCTTTCTTTTTATCTGTTTAATACTGAGCGGTTGCAACGACCCTGGTAAATCAGAGGTGCAAGAAACAAGCCCCTCCTTTCAAAGCACCAGCTATGATGATTTGGTCCTATTATTCAATGAATGGCGGTCCTTTGAAAAGCCCCCACTTATGGATGGTGCGCCAGATTATACAAAAGCGACCTTTGACAAACGCTGGTCTGAATTCAAAGAACTACAATCCCAATTAAAAGCCATTGACACAACGCATTGGTCTGTGGAGGATCAAGTCGATTGGATGATCGTTTGGGCAGAGATGAATGGCTATGATTTTAATCATAACATATTGAAACCCTGGGTGCGCGATCCGGCATTTTACAACGTAGTTTGGACCTATAAAAGTGATGTTCCCGCACATGAAGGTCCAACAAACCATGGCACAACTGAACTATGGACGTATCAGTTCCCATTATCTGAATCGGAACGTTCGCGATTCATCAGTGACCTGCAAGTGATACCTCCATTTTACAGACAAGCCAAACAAAATTTAACCGGCAATGCCCGGGATCTTTGGGTTACGGGAATACGAGACATTAAAACCCAAAGCGATGTTCTTGCCACACTGAGATCAAGACCCGGTGTCGCAGATGATACAGCGTTGATCTCTGTGATCAATGAAGCTATCGGTGCCACCGATGACCTGGTTTCCTGGTTACATGATCAGTCGACGTCTAAAACAGGTCCATCAGGAATTGGTAAGGAAAATTACAGCTGGTATTTGCAAAACGTACATTTAGTCCCATTGACCTGGGATGACGAAGTGATGCTATTAAAAAGGGAATTAGCCCGCGCGTGGACTTCATTGAAGCTTGAAGAACATCGAAACAGAGGCCTTCCTGAACTGGTTGATGCCAATTCTCCGGAAGCCTATGATAAAATGGCTGATGAAGCTGCTAAAAGTTTGATCGATTTTTTAGACCAGCAAGACATCGTTACTGTGAAACCCTATTTTGATCCTGCATTAAGGGAACATCTGGGCGCATTTGTGCCTAAAGAAAAGCGCAACTTTTTTGTAATTGGGGAACATTATGACCCAAGACCCTTGTATTCGCATTTTTACCATTGGTTTGAATTGGCAAGAATGGAGGTGGAGCCCCACAAAAGTGTCATAAGAAAAGGGCCTTTATTATACAATATTTTCGATTCCAGGAACGAAGGAACAGCAACCGCAGTTGAAGAAATGTTCATGCAAGCTGGTTTGTATGATGATAGCCCCAGAAGCAAAGAGATCGTATACATAATGATCGCTCAGCGTGCTGCAAGAGGTTTGGGTTCCCTATATGCCCATAGTAATGAAATGACCATGGAAGAAGCAGGAGGTATTCACAGTGAATACACCCCTCGCGGATGGATGAAAACCGAAAAAGAGCTTCTTATTTTCGAGCAACATTTGTATTTACGCCAACCCGGTTATGGGACAAGTTATATCACTGGAAAATATTTGCTCGAAAGCGCTTTGGCGGATTATGCTCAAATTCAAGAGCTCAATAATGAACCCTTCGTAACCAAAGACTTTTTTGATACCTTGAATAGCATAGGGAACATCCCGATCTCATTGGGTCATTGGCAAATGACAGGGCAAAAGAAACATTTAGCAGCAATTAGTAAATGATCAAATTCTTTCTTAAAAAAACCATGGGCAGTTCGAGTGTCCACCTTCGGTGGACGTATCGAGAAATGCCTTAATTCAGTCACTTCTCGATACACACTGAAACAAGTTCAGTGCACTCGAAGTGCAAATCAAAAATCATGATCAAATTTTTTAGACACATTAGAAAAGACCTAATGGAAACAGGAAAAACTGGAAAGTACTTGAAATACGCGATTGGCGAGATCCTTTTAGTCGTTATTGGAATATTGATCGCCTTACAGATCAATACCTGGAATGAAGGAAAAAAAGCAAAAGTTATTGAAAGAGAACTTCTGCAACAGTTTTCAACCGAATTAACCTTGGATATTCAGGGCATTAAAAATACAATTGGGATCTACCAGGGGGTGCGAAATTCGTGTACGATCCTGATTAGTCATTTAAAAAATAAGAAGTCGTACCACGATTCCCTGAGCTATCATTTTGCTATTTGGAATGATTATGAACATTTTAATATAAACAACGGGGCCATATCGAATCTTAATGCAAGGGGGGTCGACATCATTTCTAGCTCTGAATTAAGAAACAGTATCCTTAAACTTTACAACCAGAGTTATTCCTATGGCAAAGACATTGGTGGCTTTTTCAGGGAAGATCATATCAATTTCACATATCCTATGTATCTTAAACGGATAGAGCCCGTCCAATGGAAGTCTATCGCTATCCCCAATGATTATGAATCCCTTTTAGAAGATGATGAATTTATGAACCACTTGCAGTGGATCAGGAACGCTTCTACCTATAATTTGGATTTCTTCGATGAATTAGTTGCCGAAATAGAAAGCGTGATCAAGGCTATTGAAACAGAACTGCAAGACTCATGATCAAGTTTTTAAATTAATACAATGCAGGCATATTAGTGTCAATAATATTAGATTGTCAGGTCGAGCGTTTATGCCGAGCCTGTCGAGGCGGAGTCGAGACCTATCAATAGTGTCAAGAAATGATCAAATTCTTTCGTCAATTACGAAATCCTTCCCCTCCTTGGAGGATAAAAGTGAAAACATATGATCCCGTTTTTTAGAAAAATACGCAGGAAAATGGCAGATGATAACAAACCGATGCAATATATGCGATATGCCATTGGAGAGATCCTCCTGGTAGTCATAGGTATTCTAATTGCGCTTTCGATTAACAACTGGAATCAGGATCGTATTGAGCGTAAAATCGAAAAAAGATTGCTTGTAGAATTATTTGAAAATCTGGAGTTTAATGAGAAGAATTTAGAGTCGGACATTGCTGAAGAATACAAGTCAATTAATTCCATAAAACATGTGCTTACCATCCTGAACAACAGGTTACCCTATCATGACAGCATGGATTATCATTTTGGCCGTGCTCAGTACTCACCGGATATTATCCTCTCTGCTACAGCATTTCATTCCATTCAAAGCAAGGGATTCGACATCATAACCTCGGATAGTTTACGGAACGCTATTATCACATTGTTCGACAATGACTATGGCTTTCTTATCTCCCAAACGGTACGACTGGAAGATCAATTCTGGCCCAGCTCTCTCCTACCCATTTACCACAAGCATTTTCGGATCAATGATATGGAAGGTAGTCCGTATAATGACCGCCTGAATTCAAAACCGGTGGATTACGATGCGCTTTTAAATGATTCGGAATACCATAACATTATAAAGCACAGGGGTGGTTTCAGGTATCAAGGTGCCGCCTTAAAGAAAGATGCCTTGAAAAAAACCATCGCCTTAAAACAACAGATAAGGAGCAATTTAAATAATGAATAGCACAACCTGATGTTCAAGTTTTTAAAGTAATACAATGCAGGCTTATTAGTGTCAATAATATTAAATTGTCAGGTCGAGCGGAGTCGAGACCTAATACTAGTTGATAAAAAGCTGTCAGGTCGAGCGGAGTCGAGACCTCTTTAATAATAAGGTGCCAATGAAGCTCTATTATGTTTACATACTTCAATGTTCAGATGGCTTGACATATACAGGAATGACAAACAATATTTCGAGGCGATTCGAAGAGCACCAAAGAGGTATGAACAAGTCTTGTTTTACATTTAAAAGAAGACCCGTCCGATTGGTGTTTCATCAAGAATTTAATGATGTTGATCAAGCGATATATTTCGAAAAAAGAATAAAAAATTGGAGTAGTAAAAAGAAGCTGGCCCTGGCAAACGGAGATTACGATCTATTAAAACTATTAGCACAGTGCAGAAATGAGACGCATGCTAAGAATAGGACGCAGGTAGTAGGTCTCGACTCCGCTCGACCAGACATAACAAGAGCAAGGGATTAAATTTTTTAGACACATTAGAAAAGATTTAATGGAAACAGGAAAAACTGGGAAATACTTGAAATATGCCATCGGGGAGATCCTCTTGGTAGTTATTGGGATATTGATCGCGCTTTCTATCAATAATTGGAATGAGGAAAGGAAAGAAGCCAAATTGGCCAAGGTCTATTTAGAAGGTATCAAAAATGATCTCAAAAAGGACTTTGTACTTTTGGATAGTATCATTCACCAAAATTCTAAAGAAATCAGCTTATTCAATAGTCTATCACCCGTATTTCGGGAAGCCATTTACGCTCCTGACAGGTATAGCGGTTTCTTTATTGAACCTGATACCACACACTATAAATATATCTTTTACAGGGGAATCTCATTCCGGCCTATTCGGGCTACCTATAATTCACTTGTTGCAGACGGTAAATCCAGCCTGATAAAAAACCGCGAGCTCTTCGCCATGATCCAGCAAATCTATGATGAACGTCACGCCCGTATGGCCAGCGTCTATGAGACGTTGAAGCCTAGCGAGGATAGGATACACTGGACCTATGCCTCTGAAAGGATACATTGGACCTATACCGACCTGAAAAGCGCTGCGGACGACAAGATCTTTCTGGATCTATTCAATTTCTTAGAAATCAAGTTTTTTTACAATCAGCACTTGTTTGATCTTAATGAAAATATGACGGAAGTAGTACGTCTGATCGATAAGGAACTAGCAAATGATTAAAATCTTTCGCCAAATACGATACAAGCTTATGAGTGAAGGTAAAACGGCAAACTACTTGAAATACGCCATCGGGGAGATCTTTCTGGTGGTCATCGGGATTCTGATCGCGCTTTCTATCAATAATTGGAATGAGGGTCAAAAAACAAAAGACAAGGAGCAAGTACTTCTTGGCCAGTTAAAACAAGAGTTTGAGGACGACCTCAGACAGCTCAATGATAAGATCGCCATTAGAAATAGGATCATTTCCTCCTGCAAAGTCATCTTAAATACCCTGGATGAAAAATTGGAAATTGAGAATGATAGCTTGATCTTCCATTTACAGCGAACCCTTTATACGCCGACATTCAATGCTAACTCAGAAAGCTTCTTTGCCTCCAAGGATATTAATTTAATTCAGAACGATTCGCTAAAAAACCTCCTTTCAAAATGGCCGACAAGAGTGGATGAACTTGTTGAAGAAGAAGTGGTCTTGTTAAACCATAGAGACAACTTTTACATGCCATTTTTGAATAAACATATTCAAATACGAGATCTGTTTCAGCAGGTGGAACAGGATCTGGGCATCCAGGATCTGATCTATCCGCAAGGCAGCGATCGCCTGGATGCCTTTATCGGAAGAACTAACATGCAGGAAAATGTCAATAGAATACTTCAGGTTGAAGACCTGGAAGATTACATAAGCTTTATAGCACTATTCTCGAATATTGCCAATGCTCAATCCGTTCCGTTACGGACACATATTGATCTAATTCTGGACCAGATAAACGAAAGTCTGGATAAGTAATGATCAAATTTTTTAGACAAATTAGAAAAGACCTTATGGAGACAGGAAAAACTGGTAAATACTTTAAATACGCCATTGGGGAGATCCTCCTTGTCATGATCGGGATCCTTTTGGCGTTGCAGGTCGACAATTGGAATACGCAACGTTTGGAATCGAAGGAAGAACAACTATTGCTAAAACAATTACGCACGGAATTCCTTCAAAACAAGGACCAGTTACTTACCAAGATTGCTAAAAGAGAAGATGCTGCAAATTCTTGCCATGAGATCTTGAAAATCATTGACAATCCCGAACTAGAAAAGGATTACGGGAAGATCGACAGTCTCTTTGCCACCATGCTCCCTAATTTTACTTTTGACCCCATCAATGGGATCATTACACAATTGATGGATGGTGGTAAACTCGCCTTGATATCCAATGATTCACTAAGACTCCATCTCTCCAATTGGTCCAGTCTTGTAACACAGGCCAAAGAAGAAGAAATGATCTATTTGGAATTTAATATCAACCATTTGCGCCCGCCCTTATATCAATATTACTCGTTCAGGAACATTATGGTTAAAACCGGGAGTTCCGGCGCCCTGGACGATATCTTGCTGCAAAAGGGTGGGGAAAACAGGTTTGAGATCGGGAAATCAAAATTAGATTTTGATTCCAGCGCCTTGTTTACCTCTACGGAATTTGAAGGGAAGATCAGTTCTACCATAAATTGGCTTTCTGTATCGAACATCCAGGCACAAGGTTTTATAGAATATTCCAATACAGTGCTCGATATAATTGAGCGGGAACTGGAAAACTAATGACCACACTCATGAAACAAATTTACCTAGTACTATTATCCTTCTTCTTAATTTTAGGATCCTGCATGCAGGAGGAAAAGAAAACCGCTGAAATGAAGCAAGAGGGCGCAAAAAAAGAAATGAAAGAACCCGTCAAACTATTGCGGCATGTTGTGCTGTTTAATTTTGTTGACACAGCTACAGATGATAACATCAAAGAGATCGAACAGGCATTTGCCGGTTTGCCGGAACGGATCCCTGAAATACACGATTTTGAATGGGGCACCAACAACAGCCCGGAAGGTTTAGATAAGGGGCTTAGCCATTGTTTTTTTGTGACATTTTTATCTGAAGAAGACAGGGCCATCTATCTGCCCCACCCTGCCCACCAGGAATTTGTAAGTCTGGTTGGCCCTTTTGTGGAAGATGTGACTGTGGTGGATTATTGGGTGGAGTAGGCTCTTGAAATAGGTCTCGACTCCGCTCGACCTGACAGCTGGGAGTGAACGCTCGACCTGACAATGGATAAATTATGATTAAATTCTGTTTTCATTTACGTATAGACTTGCCCTACTGGGAGCGGATTTTACCCTCACCACAAATTCTCCCCTCCTGGCAGGGTCGCCGACGCTTCATAGCTTTAGCGACGAAGCGGAATAAAAGGGGTGGGTCTCGACTAGGTTCGAGGTACCAGCTCGGCATAAACACTCCACCTGACATTAGAGAACTATAGTAACTTGAAATATATATTATGAAAAGAAGAGAACTCGTCAAGTTAATCACCATAGCCACCGGGTCTGCCCTGGCTATACCCCTATCCGGCACCTTACTTACCGCCTGTAAAAGAGTCAAAAAAGAAAGCGATTCAGATTACACCCTTAGCTTTTTTAAAGAAAAGGAGTTCTCATTCCTCAAAGAAATACTTAACGTATTGCTACCCAAAACAGACAGTCCGTCTGCAACAGATGTAGGTGTACATCAGATCATGGATACTATAGTAGGTAGTGTTTACTCGCCTGAACAGCAAAACGTTTTTATGGAGCTGTTTCATTCCTTGTCAGTATATACAGAAAACAAAGAGCTGGCAACTGCCGTTGGACAACTGCTAAATTCCGATAAAGAAGCCGATGCTAAGGCTAAAGCAGGACTTCTGGATATCAAGCAGCAGGCGGTAGCTTACTATGTATCTACCGAGGAAATTGCCACCAATTATTTGAATTATTTACCAATTCCGGGAGCGTACGAGCCTTGTATTAGCCTGGAATCGGTCAATGGTAAAGCATGGGCGATATGAATGTAGATGACAACAATAATACGTTTGACGCTATTGTAATTGGTTCAGGAATTAGCGGTGGCTATGCCGCGATGGAACTGTGTTCAAAAGGGTATAAAACACTGGTCCTGGAAAGGGGTCGGATGGTAAAACACGGGGAGTATCCCACTGCCAACAAGGACATATGGGAGCTGCCAAGTCAGAATAAAGTTCCTTATGACGAAATACAGAAGGACTTTAAAAAGCAAAACCGACTTCACTGGTGGGTGCAACAGGATAATAAACATTGGATCAACAAGGACAGTGAGTATTCTTATGATGAAGTAAAACGGTTCGACTGGATTCGCGGGCATCACGTGGGTGGCCGGTCTATTATGTGGGGCAGGCATTGCTACCGCTGGAGTGATCTGGATTTTGAAGCTAACAAAAAGGAAGGAATTGGGGTAGATTGGCCTATACGCTACAAGGATATTGAGCCGTGGTATGATACCGTTGAAACTTTCGTGGGGGTAAGCGGCCAGGCAGAAGGCCTGAGCCAGGTTCCGGATGGTAAGTTTTTAAAACCCTTCCCCCTGAACTGTGTGGAACAATATTTTAGGGAAGAAGTTGCAAAAATGTATCCTGAACGGGTAGTCACCCCGGGAAGAGTGGCAAACCTTACAGAATATGACCCGGAAATCCATAAAGGGTTGCGCGGTCCTTGTCAAAGCCGAAACCGCTGTTGGCGGGGATGTCCCTATGGCGCTTATTTTAGTAGTGTTTCCGCAAGCCTTCCGGTAGCTGAAGCTACCGGAAACTTAACGATACGGCCTTATAGTATCGTGTCTGAAATAGTCTATGATAATGACACTAAAAAGGCCTCTTCAGTAAAGGTTATAGATGGGGAGACCCGGGAGGAAATTCAATTTTTCGCTCGTATTATATTCTGCAATGCCAGTACGATTGGCACTGCCGCAATTCTCCTCAATAGCAGATCTGAAAGCTTTCCCAATGGATTAGGAAATAGCAGTGGCGAATTAGGTCATAATATAATGGACCATCATTACGGAATGGGTGTTGCGGCAAGGGTTCCGGGTTTTGAAGACCAGTATTATAAAGGCAGAAAACCGGGAGGCTTTTATATCCCCAGGTTTAGAAATATTGATGAGCATACGAAACGTCAAGACTATGTAAGAGGTTTTGGATATCAGGGCGGGATTAAAAGAGGCCATAATAATTCAGCTGGTGCTTTTGGGAAAGAATTAAAAGAAGGGATTTTCAAACCCGGGCCTTACTATATTTATATTGTCGCCTTTGGAGAAATATTGCCTCATCATGATAACAAAATGTTCCTGAATTTTGATAAAAGAGATCGCTATGGGATGCCAACCATTACATTTGATGCAGAGTTAAGGGCGAACGAATTAACTATGAGGGAAGATGCTGTAAACTGTGCTGTAGAAATGCTTGAAGCTGCAGGATGTGAGGATATTGAATCCTACAACAATGTAACCGCACCGGGAGCTTGTATTCACGAAATGGGCACCGCACGTATGGGTCATGACCCTGAAACCAGTGTCTTGAATAAATGGAATCAAATGCATGAAGTACCTAATGTATTTGTAACTGATGGCGCTTGTATGACCAGCTCAGGAACCCAAAACCCCAGCATTACCTATATGGCATTGACGGCCAGAGCGGTTGACTATGCCCATAAGCAACTAAAAGCAGGTAAATTGTAAGCCTGGTCGGGCCTTTTGTAGAAGATGTAACCGGTGTAGATTATTGGGTGGAGTAGGCTCTTGTAGATAAATAAGACATATCGCGCGTCATATCGAGCGGAGTCGAGATATAAGCGCGTTGAATAGGTCTCGACTCCGCTCGACCTGACAAAAAGTAAACTATGCTGAATTTTCATCAAGTACTAAAATCTTTCCCCTCCTTGGAGCGGAATAAAAGGGGTGGGTAGGTCTCGACTCCGCTCGACCTGACAATAGGTGAGAACTAAGAATGATATTCATAAAACTAAGACCATAAATTCCATGCTTGGCCTGCTAAGCCTGCAAGCAGGCAAATATGTGTAACTTGTTTATTAAAATTGAATCAAATGGAAACTACAGCACAAAACAAATTTCAACTTCGCAGCACGATTCTATGGTTCTTCTTCTTAATACTCCTGGTTGTTGGGGTTTTGAATCTTGTTTTAGTACACCCGGTTCCCGGTTTAGTTTATCTCTTTCTTGCCTTCCTATGCTTGCCCTGGACTAACACCTTTTTAATGGAAAAATTTAATTTCAAAATTCCATTTGCTGTGCAAATAGTCCTGTTTTTGCTATTTATGTGGTACTCCCTGGCTATGGGCGAAGTTTGGGAAATGCTTTAAGGTTTTTAAAATTGACCCATGATTAACATACTTTTTTAGTAAGAATTGCTCATGTATCCGTATCACAATAAAATAAAGCAAAGAATAAAGAATAACGAGCTCTTAAGATATGAATATGTGGAAAAATACAAGTCAATAAGCCCATGCTTGCTCTTATACTTTGAGACCGAACCTAAGATCCGTCCGATTGCATTTGCTCTAGTAATTTTATTGATCACCTCTTTTTATGGATGTAAAAACGAGCAGCCTGATCAGGATGAGCAAATGATACGACAGCTACATGAAGACTACGTAAGCGGTTGGTTGAGTGGGGACGAGGAAAAGATAATAGGCTTATTAGTGGAGGATTCACGGATCCAACCCAATTCTATGAAAACCATAGAAGGCAAGAAGTCAATACGAGACTTTTGGTTTCCCCGGGATGGCTCGCAAACATTGATCAACAACTATACGACTGAGATAATCAGTCTGAACATACTGGATACCTTGGCCGTGTCTACGCATACATCCCACTTGGACTGGACGTATAAAAAAGACAGCCTGGATTTCGGGATGCTGCAAAAGGGAATAAACACCACCCTCTACAAAAAGCAGGCAGACGGTACATGGAAGATCTGGAGATCTATGTGGACGGATACCTATAGTGAGACCAAATAATAACCCATCTAAGACGGCAGGTTCTATGAGCGCGTATAGATCTATCTTATTACTATCCCTGCTTTGTACCGGCCTGCTAAGTCTATTGGCGTGTTCACAGAAAGAAACCGTTACTTTTAAAATAATGTCCTACAACATACGCCATGGTGTTGGACTTGATACCATCTTGGATCTCTCCCGACCTGCCGGGATAATCAGATCACAAAGTCCTGATCTGTGTGGTTTACAGGAAGTGGACAAATATTGCCGTCGTTCAGATAGTACCGATCAAACAGTCTATTTAGCAGAACAAACGGGTTTAACAGGCACTTTTGGCAAGTTTATGAATTACCAGGAAGGGGAATACGGAATGGCGACCCTATCTGACTTACCCCTTGTTTCATCAAAAGTCGTACCCCTGCCCGATGGAAAATATGAGCCTCGTTCATCCCTTGTTCACGAGGTAGAAGTATCACAAGGCCATAGCCTGGTATTTGCTAATGTGCATTTTGATTGGATAGCAGGAGAAGAAGGAATGGTTAGCCGTCTGAAACAGGCAAAAGCCCTGGCGAACTATATAGATGCCTTGGGAAAAGCAAGTATTATAGTTGGGGATTTTAATTGTACACCAGATTCTCCAACGATGCAGTATTTTGCCGAACAGGGATATACGTTTGCCCATAAAGGTGCCGATAGCCTAAGTTTTCAGGGTGCGCATAAAGCCGAATTGGATCACCTGATCTTTAGAAATTCAAGCCAGGTGACCTTCAAATATAAGAAGGTGAGATTGTTAGAAGCACCGATAGAATCTGATCACCGACCTCTGCTAGTGGAAATAGAAGTCACCATAAACTAAGTTTTATTAAATTAAACAGTGGATGAAATCAGCTGTTAACCGGGCTTTACCCTCTTCAGGGTGTATTGAAGGATATTACTGTATATGTAAGATATGATGAACAGATCGATCTTTTTACTCCTGCTGCTACCCGGCATGCTTGCCTGCGGTCGCTATGAAGTTATTGAAGAACGCCCTCCCAATGTCATCATCATTTTTACCGACGATCAGGGCTATCAGGATGTAGGTTCTTTTGGGGCTACGGATATCGAAACTCCTCATCTTGACCAGATGGCCGCGGAGGGGATCAAACTCACGGATTTCTATGCAGCCCAGGCGGTTTGCTCTGCCTCGCGTGCCGGACTCCTGACAGGCTGTTATCCTAACCGACTCGGCGTACACGGCGCCTTTATGCCCGATAGCAAGAAAGGACTAAACCCCTCCGAGACTACCCTGGCCGAAATGCTGAAGGAGATCGACTATAAAACAGGGATCTTTGGGAAATGGCATTTGGGCGATCACCCCGACTTCATGCCCATCAAGCAGGGTTTTGATGAGTATTTCGGCATCCCCTATTCTAACGATATGTGGCCCCTCCACCCCCAACAAGGACCTGTATTTAATTTTGGCCCGCTTCCCTTATATGAGAATGAAACCATCATAGACACCCTGAGCGACCAAAGTAATTTGACAAGCCAGATCACGGAAAGGAGTGTGGACTTCATTAAGAAAAACAAAGACAATCCCTTCTTTTTATATATCGCTCATCCTCAACCCCATGTACCGCTCTATGTTTCGGATAAATTCAAGGGAAAATCAAAAAGGGGTTTGTACGGCGATGTGATCATGGAGGTCGACTGGTCTGTGGGGCAGGTACTGGCGGCCTTAAAAGAATATGAATTGGATGAGGATACGCTTGTCATTTTTACCTCAGATAATGGACCCTGGCTGAGCTATGGGGATCATGCCGGAAGCGCTTATCCGTTACGGGAAGGTAAAGGCACGGCGCTGGAAGGCGGACAAAGAGAGCCTTGTATCATCCGCTACCCAGGTAAAATAAAGCCCGGAAGGGTCATAAATGTTCCGATGATGGCCATAGACATCATGCCGACCCTGGCCCATATTACTGGCGCAGCCTTGCCGGCCAATAAGATCGATGGGAAAAATGTATGGGATATCTGGACAGGTACTTCCAGTCAATCGCCCCAGGAAGCCTATTACTTCTATTACCATGTAAATGAACTTCACGGCATCCGCTATGGGAAATGGAAGCTGTATTTCCCGCACAGCTACCGAAGCCTGAATGGAAAACCGGGCGGCACGGGCGGAATTCCAGTGGACTATGAAACCAACACCATTGAGAATGTAGAACTCTACAACCTCTCGACCGACATTGGAGAAACCACCGATGTAGCAGCCGAACACCCGGAAATTGTGGCCAAGATCAAGTTACTTGGAGATGCCATACGTGCCGAACTTGGGGATGCGTTGACGGAAAAGGAAGGAACAGGAATAAGACCCATTGGTGTAGTTGAGTGATTAAGAGCGTCCATAGTAACGATACGGTGGCAGGCATAGGATTTGTCCTTAAGGCACCTGGTCACGCACTTTATTCCCTAATAAATCTATTAAAGGCAGCTAGCCTATTTGCTTGTAGTAATAGATCTCCTGGCTTTCCACAAGTTCAGACCAGGCCTCTATTTCTTCCATCAAAGCTTCCTGAGATCCCATAATTTCGATCATGGCTTTAAAATGGTCTCCCCTGAAATCATCTGAAAACGGACTCTCCTTACTAACCGGGTCAAAGACCAGCAGGTCGTGCGGACCCGATTCGCCCCGGAATACCATATTCTCGCGCCCAATATCTGTCAGGGCTTGTTTAAACAGGTCCATACCGCGCTTAATACCTTCATCGGCCTTGCCAAATTTAAACTTGATGGCAAGCACCCGGTAATACTGAATATTTTCTGTGGTTTCCTCCTGGCTAAAAGAAGCCGTACTCACAAATAGCGAAGCCAGTAAGACCAAAACAACTTTTTTCATAATGTACTCTTTAAGGTTAGACGAGACATAGAAATGTCCCTTTTAAAAATAGCACAATAAAGTGGGCATAACAACCCGGAAAAGGTGGCATATAGTATTCTAATCTTTTTTGGGTCGCTTTTGGAATTTGGTATTTGATGCCTGCCTGCCTCCAGGCAGGCTTGGAATTTACGCTTATAAACACGCTGCAAAAGGCATCAAATGCAATAGCCAAGGTCCATTTGTACAACAATCAAGTGCAATCACACAAAATTGTCACCTGAATACATTATTTTTAGTAGTATAGTAAGTCGTTCAAGGCCTGTTTCCATTTTTGGACTATGCTATCTTAGGCCTTCTGGAATTTCACTTTGTCGTATAATTTAAAATTTACACTATGTACATTTTTCGCCTGATTATTGTATTAGCACTGCTAAGCTTCGATCTATCTTCCAATAAATATGTAATCCTAGCCCCTAAGACTTCAACGGAAGTTGCAGACATTGATCCTTGTCTTTTAGGTACCTGGCGGGTAGATATTCCAAGCATGAGTATAGCCCTGGATAGGCCGGTTAGTGGATCTATCCTTGTTACTTTTGAAACATCTCCTGTAAATGAAATCACTGCCAGTTTTGATGTTACCATAACCAGAAGGCCTCCACAAAGTGCTACAAAGCGAAGAGTACATAGCGGCTCCCTATCTGCGACCATGGAAATTATAGATCCTGACAACCATTTAAAGAAATTTAAACTGATAAGACTAGAGCTTGGGGAAGAAAATTCACATAAAAGATATAAGGCAGATGGCGACTGGGTAGATATTGAAAATTCAACAGAAGAGTTTTTTCGAAACACCACATTTGTCTATAGTGATTGTTCTGCTAGCATGCTGATAGGCATGTATGCCATTAAATTAAATAAGGAGCCATGATAACTTTCTGAAAGGCTCAAGGAAACTTTTCAAGTTTCATAGTCCTGTGATTAGTTACTCATAACTAATAATTACGGCTTTTCTTCATTGTTACAATAACAAGAATACATCCACCTAAGCCAGGTCGCTCTAACAAAATAGCAAATCCTACGCTTGGAATTTGGGTTTTGGCATTTGTCCTGTAGTACGTGCTACAGGGCTGCATTTCCCCGATTAAGGGCCATAAAATCAGGCAAGGGGAAGAGGCATAGAGAACCGTTCACAGAGGATATTTGCGGGTGGTCGGGATTGGTGCATTTATAACGAAAAAAGGGGCTGTTGACAGAGCGATTCCACGCTTTACCCCAAGTATGAGGTTATCTCTTTGTAAACCCAAATCTTATGAAAAAGAGGACTACATACTCGATTTTCGTTTACGGCTTTAGCGGTTTTTGCTTGCTATGGTCCCTGTACATTCTTATTTCTATTGTATAGAATGTATCAAACGAAAGTGTAACAGGCCCTTTTATTGGGTAGCCTTAACGGGCACACAAAACCCCCTCGCGAATATGTCAGGGGGTTTTTTAATTTTCGCTGTTTCAACCCCCCTTCCCCCCTTGTATGTCACTAAAATTTGCTGTCTACCTCCCATAAAAACCACGGTAAACTACCGCTAATTCGGGCAAAGCGCTTTTAGGGAAAAGTACGTTCACAGAGGATATCTGCGGGTGGTCGGGATTGGTGCATTTACAACGAATAAAGGGGCTGTTGGCAGAGCAGATCTACGCCAAAAGCCTTATACGGGGTTATCTCTTTGTAAACCCCAATGCTATGAAACGAAGAACTACATTTTCCTATTTTGTATACAGCTACTGCTTTTTTTGCGTGCTGTGGTCTATGTACGTCCTGCTCTATTTTGTGTAAAAGCAAAATTCAGTCAGGAAACAGCCCTAAAAAAATAATCCCCTGTAGCAAGCCGTGGAGTGAGCTAAGCTCTACTTCATGTGTACTGCAGGGGTTTTTTGTTTTCACTCATTTGCTTTAACCATATTTCCTACGATTTCTTAGTACATTTAGCATTCGCTAAAACTTAAAAAATGAGAAAATTAATTCCACTCCTTGCGTTATTAATGTTTGGAGCTTCTTGCAAGAAGGATAAAAGACAATCAATAACACTTACTTATCCTGAAACAGCAACTGTGGACACAGTAGATACATATTTTGGCACGGAAGTACCAGATCCATTTCGTTGGTTAGAAGATGATATGAGCGATGAGACAGCTGAATGGGTTGGTAGACAAAATGAAGTAACATTTAATTATTTGAATGAAATACCATATCGTGAAGATCTAAAAAACAGACTTGAAAAATTATGGAGCTATGAAAAAATTACCTCGCCATTTAAAGAGGGCAAATACACATACTATCATAAAAATGATGGGCTACAGGATCAATATGTGGTTTACCGGCGTAAAGATGGAGCTTCTGAGGATGAGGTATTTTTGGACCCAAACGAATTTTCTGAAGATGGAACCACTTCTTTATCCGGGATGTATTTTACAAAAGATGGTTCAATAATGGCTTATACAATATCCGAAGGTGGCAGTGATTGGAGAAAAGCAATAGTGATGGATGCCGAGACAAAAGAAGTAATTGGCGATACATTAGTAGATCTAAAGTTTAGTGGAATCTCTTGGTATGGAAATGATGGTTTCTATTATTCTAGTTATGAAAAACCGGACGGGAGCGAATTATCAGCAAAAACAGACCAGCATATTGTTTATTACCATAAACTAAATACGGATCAAAGTGCGGATGAGATAATTTATGGTAAAAAGCCGGAAGAAAAACATAGATACATTGGCACCTATATATCAGATGACCAGGAATTTATTTTTTTGTCCCTTAGCACATCTACATCAGGAAATAAATTGTATTTCAAATCCTTGAACGATGACAGTTTGTTTAAACCAATTCAAGAATCTGATTCTGCAGATACCTGGGTCATAGATAATGAAGGCCCAATATTATATATAGTAACGAATTATGAAGCACCTAATCAAAGGTTAGTTAAAACTAATATTTCCTATCCGACGGCTGAAAATTGGGAAGATGTAATTCCTGAATCAGAAAATGTATTATCGGTTCGATCTGCAGGCGGATCCTTTTTCGCCGAATATATGATAGATGCCCTATCCAAAGTTTATCAATATGATTATGAAGGTAATTTTATCCGTGAGGTAAAACTTCCTGGCATAGGCACCATATGGGGCTTTGGTGACAAAAAAGATGTGAAAGAGGTCTACTTCGTCTTTACTAATTACAGCTTGCCAAGTTCTATTTATAAATACCAAATTGAAGAAGGAAGCTATGAAAAATATTGGAGTCCAGAAATTGATTACAATCCAGATAATTATGAGTCGCATCAAGTATTCTATAATTCTAAAGATGGTACTAAAGTGCCCATGATTATTACGCATAAAAAAGGTGTGGAATATGATGGCAAGAACCCCACGATCCTATATGGTTATGGCGGATTTGACATAAGCATAACGCCTGCCTTTAGTATAACTAATGTCATATGGATGGAACAAGGGGGGATATATGCTGTGCCAAATATTAGAGGTGGTGGAGAATATGGAAAGATATGGCATGAGGCCGGTATAAAAACAAAGAAGCAGAATGTCTTTGATGATTTTATTGCCGCAGCCGAATATCTAATTGAGAATAACTATACATCATCAGATTATTTGGCCATAAGAGGCGGATCCAATGGTGGTTTATTAGTCGGAGCCACAATGACCCAAAGACCAGATTTAATGAAAGTAGCACTGCCAGCTGTAGGCGTGCTTGATATGCTACGCTACCACAAATTCACCGCAGGTGCGGGATGGGCTTATGATTATGGCACTTCTGAGGAAAGCCAAGAGATGTTTGAATATTTATTAGGGTATTCGCCTGTTCATAATGTAAATCAAGGTACTTCTTATCCGGCCACCTTGATCACTACCGGCGATCATGATGATCGTGTGGTTCCAGCTCACAGTTTTAAATTTGCCGCTAATTTGCAAAAATCTCATGAAGGGGAATCACCCACTTTAATCCGTATTGAAACTAAAGCCGGTCATGGTGCAGGCACACCTGTTAGTAAGCGTATTGAACAATATGCAGATATTTTTGGATTTACCTTTTTTAATATGGGCTATGATGAACTACCAAATCAAGCGGTGCTTAAAGAATTTAAGGAATAATAATAATTCTGCGTAATATGGAAAGATTTGATTGCGATATTTTTAAGGCAAAGAGCTTTAATATTAGAATTAATA
>NZ_CAMYIP010000117.1 GCF_947258525.1 uncultured Eudoraea sp. | reverse complement strand
TATAGGCAATAGCATTAGTATGGGTAAAGTCGGAATGCTGGTTATCCGGAGTGGCATTTGCCGTCATCATGCCCATTTTTATCCCTTGTTGCACCTGTTCTTCGGTCATTGGGGGTAATATTTCCGAAAATACATTAAAGTTTATTTTACGTGGATTTTCAGCCAAAACCCCATAGTTGTTTTTTGTAGGGTCCTGGTCTTGAACCAAATGATCCCACATATGCCATTCCCATACAATTTCACCGCCGGTCTTTCCGGATGGCTTTATTTCTATGATTTTGTCTGGCCAAAGTCCGGCTTTGGTAACGTGTTCAGGGTCTCTTCCCGCAGCAATAGCCTCTTCCTGGGATTTGGCTTCGTAAGAAATGGCCAGAATATTCCCGTTAGGCATTAATTCAATATCATGATGTATAAGTTCATCCTCATCCGCCCATTCAAAATCCCACAAGATATTCCCATCCCAGTCGTATTCCCTTATTCTTCCTGCTTGTCCTCCTGCTGCGAATGTTGGGAAGTCCGGATCAACTTCTAACCTAACAAGGTTACCATTCTCTTTTAAATAGTTATTAACTATAGCTAATTCCCCTACCCAGCTATGAACCACTTCGCCATCGAGATTAATTAGATGTGATTTGGTACTTTCCGGGGGTACAATCATTACATATCCGGGAGTAGCAAGTGTAGTTTTTTCTTTAAGTCCTCGTTCAACTGTGAGGCCTGTTAAACTTCTGGTGTCTTCAGGTTTCCATTGGCGGATTTCAATTGCTTCTGCTACATCCTGTTTGGGTTTTTCCTGCTTACACGAAAATGTAAGGAGCAGGGCGGAGGCAAATAATACTTTAGTTATTTTCATTATTAGTTTGTTAGGTTGATTTAATTGATATAACAGCAGTTTATATTCAACTATAAAATCTGCTAAGCCGAACTTTCTGGTTTACCAGATTTACCCTCTCATAATAGTCATGCTGCTACATCTTGTTAAATATAGCATATTTATTTTGTAAAACCCCAATTAATTATTGGTAAGGAAATGGTTTTGAAGTTGTTTGAAGTCTTCGAATTCTATACTGCTTTCTGAACAACTTCGAATACTTTGGCCCCATCACATTTCAGGGTTTTGGAGGGATATTTAAGCAGCAAAGCATAATCATGGGTAGCCATGAGGATGGTTCTCCCGGCCTTATTTATTTCCTGAAGTACTTTCATCACCTCCACGCTTGTTTGAGGATCCAGGTTACCGGTGGGTTCATCGGCAAGAATAATTTCCGGATCATTTAACAATGCCCTTGCGATAGCAATTCGCTGCTGTTCCCCGCCAGATAATTCATGTGGGAATTTAAAACCCTTGGTCTTCATTCCCACCTTATCCAACACTTCCTCAATTTTGGCATCCATTTTTTCCGGATCCTTCCAACCGGTAGCTTTAAGTACGAACAACAGATTTTTGTTTACATTTCTATCCGGTAGCAATTTAAAATCCTGGAAAACTATCCCAAGTTTGCGTCTTAAAAAAGGGATATCCTTTTCTTCAAGTGTTTTCAGGTTGAACCCTACTATTCGCCCATTTCCTTCTAATAGCGGAAGATCTGCGTAAAGGGTTTTCATAAGACTGCTTTTACCACTTCCGGTTTTACCGATCAGATATACAAACTCACCTTTTTTTACCTCAAGGGAAATTTCGTTGAGCACCATGTTATCCTTTTGGAAAACCGCTACATCTTTCAGATTCAGAATACTTTCAGTCATATTTTAAATGTTGATATAAAAGTAATAAGTTCCTGCTTAATTAGAGCTTACAAGAAGTAAATTTCTATTATTTAGTTGTCTGATATACTTCGTTACAATATTTGACGTTATTATGGAAAATTACGGTACTTCTTAACAGCTAGAGAACATTATGCGAAAGAAAAAAACCGCCTTACTTCTGTATTTCATTGTTTTTGTTATTTCCGGATATACCCAGGAATCAAAAATTTATACACATCATCAAAAACAGTATCAGGACGCCCTGGCTTTGTACAATAATAAGCAATATCAGGCAGCTCAGACCATCTTTGAAAAAGTACAGACTAGTACCACAGATTTTGAAACAGAAGCCAATAGTGCCTATTACGTGGCTAACGCCGCAGTAAGACTAAACCAGCTTGGAGCAGACAGATTAATGGAAAGCTTTGTAGCCAACTATCCAACTTCCACTAAAAGAAATTCTGCTTTTATGGATGTTGCTGACTATTATTTTGAAAATGGAAAATACCCTTATGCCCTGAAGTGGTATAAAAAGGTAGACCAAAATTCTATTTCGGATCAGGAAAAAGACCGGTTCAATTTTAATATGGGGTATTCCTTGTTCAGTTCTAAAAAACCCAAAGAGGCAGAACGTTTTTTAAGCAGGGTAACCACCTCGGCCACCTATGGCTCTCAGGCCAAATATTATCTAGGGTATATAGCCTATCAGCAAGATGATTATGAGGGCGCTAATGAACGTTTTGACCAGATAGCAGATCAGGAATTGCTAAGCGAGAAGCTTTCTTATTATCAGGCTGATATGAATTTCAAGCTTGGAAAATTTGAGGAGGCAATAGAACTGGCTAAATCACAATTAACAAAATCTGACCGGCAGGAAGTTTCTGAACTAAACAAAATTATTGGAGAGAGTTATTTTAATTTGCAGCAATATGCAAATGCAATACCCTATTTGGAATCTTATAAGGGGAAACGTGGCAGGTGGAGCAATACCGATCACTATTTATTAGGCTATTGTTACTATAAACAAGAAGACTACGCAAACGCCATTGGCCAATTCAATAAAATAATTGATGGAAATAATGGAGTTGCTCAAAATGCATATTACCATTTGGCAGAATGTTATTTGAACCTTGAAAAGAAGCAGGAAGCATTGAATGCTTTCAGAAATGCTTCCCAGATGGAGTTTAATGCTGAAATTCAAAAGGATGCTTATCTTAATTATGCACGATTGAGCTATGAAATTGGGAATCCGTATGAAGCGGTTCCAAAAGTGCTGTCCGCTTATCTGGAAACTTATCCCAATGATACTCATTCCAAGGAAATACAGGAATTATTGGTTGATTCCTATATTACCTCTAAGAACTTTGAAGGGGCCCTGGCCTTATTAGAAGAGAATAGTAGTTTCGCCAGTAAAGCAACCTATCAGAAGGTAACCTTCTATCGAGGCGTTGAACTGTTTATGGAAACAGATTATGCATCTGCACATGCCTTGTTCACCAAATCCTTAAATAATGCACCTGATAGATTGTTCGAAGCACGTGCAAGATATTGGAAGGCAGAATCGCAATATTTGCTAAACGCTTTTGAGGATGCCCTTGCCGACTTTCTTCTATTTAAAAGTAATCCTTCGGCATCGCTTACAGAAGAAGCCAATGATTTAGATTATAACCTGGGGTATACCTATTTTAAACTAAAAGACTACAATAATGCAATTTCTTATTACAAGGCATATGCCGATAAAGGAGCGGATATCGACAAAAAAAATGATGCAAATGTGCGCCTGGGCGATTGTTATTTCGTAACAAGCAAATACTGGCCTGCTATTGAATCCTATAATAAAGTTTTGCAATCTGCCAGTTCGGAGAAGGACTATGCAGCTTTTCAAAAAGCTATTAGTTACGGTTTTATTGATAGGAGTGCTACAAAAATTGAGGAACTCAACGGTTTTATTTCAAGGTATTCCAAATCCAGTTTAAAAGATGATGCCTTATTTGAATTGGGCAATTCCTATATTAAAGAAAACCAGGAGGCAATCGGATTGGAAACTTATGACCGGTTAATTAAAGATTATCCAGGAAGCACTTTGGTACCCCGGGCATTGCTAAGACAAGGACTTGTGTTTTATAATTCCAGCAAAAATGAATTGGCTTTAAGCAAGTTTAAAACAGTAGTACGCGATTACCCCAACTCACAGGAAGCAATTCAGGCGGTAGCTACAGCTAAACTAATTTATGTAGATACCGGTCAGGTTAGTGAGTTTGCCCGATGGGTAGAAGGATTAGATTTTGTTGAGGTGTCTGACACCGAACTGGATAATGCCAGTTATGAATCCGCCGATAAACAAAACCTCCAGGGCAGGAAAGAAGCGGCAATTAAGGGATATGAAAACTATATCAGAGATTTCCCAAACGGATTACATGCTATAAATGCCAATTTTAAGCTAGCCCAGTTATATTTTGCGAAAGGAGATAAAGATAAGGCGCTTCCGGCTTATACATATGTTGCAAACAGTGGTGCCAGTGAATATTCAGAACAGGCCCTTACCAGGGTATGTGAGATTTATATTGGAAATAAAAACTATACCTCTGCGCTTCCATTTCTGCAGCGATTAGAATCAATTGCAGATATTCCACAGAACAGAACCTTTGCCCAATCAAATCTTATGAAGGGGTATTACGAGCAAAATAATTATGACCAGACTATATCTTATGCAGAAAAGGTATTGGAAACAGAAAATATAGACGATAGAATTAAAAGTGATGCACAAATCATGATCGCAAGATCTGCTATAGCTACCGGAAATGAAGAAAGAGCAGAGATGGCCTATGCCGAAGTTTTGAAAATTGCCAGTGGAGGATTAGCCGCAGAAGCTTTATACTATGACGCTTATTTTAAACAAGAAGCCGGTTCTTTTGAGGAATCAAATAATTCAGTGCAAAAATTGGCAAGAGATTATGCGGCCTTTAAAGAATGGGGGGGTAAGGGTCTGATTATTATGGCAAAGAATTATTATGCCCTCGATGACGCGTATCAGGCAACCTATATTTTGGAAAGTGTAATTGCAAATTTTGGCGATTATGATCAGATCGTGGCTGACGCCAAGGGGGAATTGGCCATAATAAAATCGAAAGAAGCACAACGAAATTCATCCATTGTTCCGGATGGCAACTAAATAGTTAAGAACACCATATGCAAAGGGAACTAAAAATAACGATAATCGCTTTAATTGGTCTGGTACAATTCTTATCGGCCCAAGACGAAAAAGACATTGGCACGGAAACAGTAACCGTGGTAAGGCCATATTCACCAACAGTTTCGGATGCCTTCAAGGTTAAATCAATTCCAAACCTAAATGATTCTATCGTTCTTCAAAAAAAGAAAATTAATTACAGTATTTTCTCCATACCCGTAGCATCAACTTTTACTCCGGCCAAGGGTAAGGCGTCTGCAGTGCAAAAGGCCAAACCGGAAAAATTATATAATTCCTATGCTTCTGTTAGTATTGGGAATTTCAGCAACGCCCTCGCGGACTTTTATACAAGCCGGGACATAGACAGGGGTAATAAAAGAGTGGATTTCGGACTTAATCATCGCTCCTCAAGAGCAGACCTGGAAGATGTATTGCTGGACACCGATTTTTACAATACAAAATTGAATGCTTCATATAACCAAAAAGGGCGGGATTTGAATTGGCGCGCTGATATTGGATTTCAACATCAGAAATACAATTGGTATGGGCTTCCCGAAGGCATATTTGATGAAGCCACAATTAGTACAATTGATGAAAGACAAAATTATTTTGGCCTTGAAGCCGGTGCTCAGCTCCAGATGGAAGAATCTTTTTTTTCAGGAGGGGAAGTATTATACCGAAGGTTTTGGGATGCTGTTGATTCCGGTGAGAATAGATTCTTGTTGAAGCCAAAATTTCAGTTTCCGGTTTCTTCCGAAATAGTGACCTTAAATGTGCTTTTTGACTATGTAGGGGGGAGTTTTAAAAATTCCAGTATTAATAGCTCAACGAACCTGTTGGGGATAGATTACGGGCAGATGCAAATTGGCGCAAATCCTAATTTGGTCTTATCCGGGGATAGATATACCTTGAATTTTGGGGTTTCACTGGTTTATGGATTAGACACAGAGCAAAGTGATAGTAATTTTTATATATATCCTCAGATAACAGCCTCATACAGATTATTAGATGATTCGGTTATTGCCTATGGAGGGGTTGAAGGGGGATTAGATCAAAATTCATATTATAGTTTTGTAAACGAAAATCCTTTTGTTTCACCCACACTGACAATACTCCCTACAGACAGACAGTATGATGGATTTCTGGGAATAAAGGGACAATTACTACCTAGTCTGAGCTACAATGTAAAAGGATTTTATAGAGCGGAAAACAGAAAACCCCTCTATAAACTAAATCCTCTTAATGATTTCAGGGATGATGAAAAAGGATATTATTACGGGAATTCATTTGAAATATTTTATGATGATATTAAAACCCTTGGGTTATTTGCTGAATTGAATTTGGATATAAACAGGGATTTCACGCTTGGATTAAACCTTGAACTATTTGATTATAATACCGAAACCAACAATCCTGCATGGAACCTTCCCGATGTTAAAGGATCATTACTTTTGGATTACCAGATTGGAGAAAAATGGTTTCTTGGTGCAAATTTATTTTATGTGGGAGAGCGTCAGGATTTAAGTGCCCAGGTGGTAGAAAATGCTCTGCCGGCAGATTTTCCTTCTACTGTGATAACTTTAGATAGTTTTTTTGATGTAAATGCCCATGTTGGATATCATGTAAACGAGCATCTTTCCGTTTTTGCCAGGGCAAATAATATTGCAAATAATGCATACCAGCGCTGGGCGAATTTTAGAGTACAGAGTTTACAGGTATTAGCCGGGGTATCCTACAAGTTTGATTTTTAATCCACTTTACAAAAAATTGGGGAGAATTTAGATCAATCATCTGCTAAAGACACTGTTAAACGGCATAAACGCTATACTTGAGGATTATTTCTTATTTTAGAATGAAGTAAATAGCCCCGCTCTTTTGATTGCAAAGTATACATACCGCTTGTTACTAGCCTTCTTTTGGTGCAGTACATCTCTGCTGTCTCAAAACCTGATTCAAAATCCCAGTTTTGAGCAGTACGAAGCATGCCCGGCACGTCTGGGCAATTTTGAATCTGATGTCACCCATTGGAGTACGCCAACAAAAGGTTCTACAGACTATTTTAATAGTTGCAGTACTATTATGGGCACACCTGAAAATTTCAATGGTACTCAACCCTCTGATTTTGGCAAGGGATATGCCGGAATTTATCTATATGCCCCGGATGATTATAGGGAATATGTGCAGGTGCCTCTTACTCAAACCCTTGAGAAAGGTAAAACCTATCAGGTTTCTTTTTATATCAGTCTAGCAGAACGTTCTGATTTTGCCGTAAAGGATTTTGGGGTATTGTTTTCGAAGGAAAAATTATCCCTTGATATAAAGAAAGAACTTTCCAAAATGCATAGGTATAAAGTTGAAGGTAACTCGTATAATTCTATGGAAATTGGATATACAAATTTTTATAGAGACACCAGAGATTGGGTATTGGTGAGCACCAGATTTGAAGCTAAGGGAATCGAAAATTATTTGATAATCGGCAATTTTAAAAATAATGCCGGTACCAGAAAGTTTAAGACAAAAAGAGGAGCAAAACAAGGCGCCTATTATTACCTGGATATGGTTGTCTTACATCCGGTACCATTATCTGAGACTTTGGTAAATTCAAAGTACGATGCGGATCTTGTGACCGAAGATTACGAACTCGATAAAATCCATATTTTTAAAAACGTACTATTCAATTTTGATGAATTTAGGTTATTAGACTCCGCCAAAACAGATGTTCAAAAAATCTATAACTATCTGGATGCAAACAAATCGCTTCAGATAAAAGTAGATGGTCATACTGATAATATTGGCACTAAAGCATATAATCAGTATTTGTCAGATAGGCGTTGTTCAGCCGTTGCACAGTATCTATTAGAGCTGGGACTTTCGGAAGATAGGATAAGTTGGAAAGGTCATGGTGGCATAGCGCCTATAGCAAGCAATGACACGGAAGAGGGTAGGCAAAAGAACAGGCGTGTGGCATTTGTTATTTCCAAAAAGGACTAATTCTTACTTAAAAAAATTGCTGTACATTTAGGTATAAATTTAATAACTTTTCAAATGAAAACTATTTTAAAGAATTTCGGCCTTATAGTGGTTTTATTAATATTTTCTAACGGATATTCCCTTGAAATTTGCGATACAAATGATCTTGAAACGGTTTCAACCATTCCAATAAAAAAAAAGAAATGGACTGGAAGTTGGGATTATTTAGTTAAAGATGTACCAATGGAGTATAGTTCCGGGATATTACATGTTTCCAGAAAAAAGAGGGTATATTCTGTGGCATTGGAGATGCCGGGCGGAAAACTACCTGCGGATAATGTAAAGGTCGATAAAAACAAACTTACATTCTCAGTGGATATAGAAGGTAGCAGTGTTGATGTTTCCCTTATTATGGACGGGGATTCATTTAGTGGTGAAACCTATACGCCGGACGGCACTTTTACTCTTGTAGGAAATCGACGAATTTGAGGTACTACGGAATAAATCCTATCAAATTTTAAACAAAAAAAGCCGAAGTCTTGTACTTCGGCTTTTTACTCTATTATTATAGGTCAATTACATACTTAAGCTAAATGGAACGGCAACTCTGGTAGTGCCCCATCCCATTACCATATGAACTCCACTATCTACTTCTTTGAAAGCAATTGAAAATGCTTCCAGGGAATCTCCTCCTGTACTCACAGATGCTTTTGCACGTGCTACATCTGCAGACTCATCATAGGAATAAGCTCCCCACTGATTTAATTTGCTATTTAAAATTACAGTCCATTCAGATCCTCCCGGTACAGTGAAAAGGGAATAAGTACCTGCTTTCACAGCAGTGTCACCAAACATCATGTCTTTATAAAGTATAATTTCAGCCGCTTCGTTAGCACCTGTTCTCCAAACTTTACCTTCTGGGGCAAGTTGAGAAAGCGACCTATCCTTTAACTGTGGTCTGCTATATACAACCTTTATTAATTTATCGGAAACTTTGTAGCTGGAAGGATATGAAGCAATATCTGCCGGACTTTTATCCATTCCGCTAAAATCTTGTGCGTTAATTTCATTTGTAAAAACTACGGCTAATGCCATGATAGTTAATGTCAATACTTTTTTCATAATTGTGTTTGTTTTTATATTCGTCAAATCTAATTAGTAAACCCATTGAGGTCTTATAAAAAGTCGTTAAAATTTTAGCTGCTTACAATCTGTTTGTTCAAGACTGCCATATTAAGGATATTGATTAATAATTATATCAATTATTATTAAAATAGTAACAAATTGAAATTAAATTACCTATTTATGTTTCAATTTAACGAATAAATAGACATCTTTGCCTAATAATTAATATAAAATAAAGACAATGTGTGGAATAGTATGTGCATTTAATTTAAAGGAAAGTACAGAAACCCTGAGACCCCAATTATTGGAAATGTCCAAGAAAGTAAGACATCGAGGTCCGGATTGGAGCGGAATCTATGCAAACCAGAAGGCTATATTGGCGCATGAGCGTCTTGCAATTGTAGACCCTGCATCCGGTAAACAACCGTTATTCAGTGAAGACCAGAAACTTGTTTTAGCTGCCAATGGTGAAATTTATAACCACCAGGAATTAAGAAAACAATTTGAAGGTGTGTACAATTTCAGTACACAATCAGACTGTGAAGTTATTCTTGCTTTATACCAGAAAAAAGGTCATGAATTTCTCGACGATATGAATGGAATATTTGGTTTTGCCATTTATGATTCAGAGAAGGATGAATATTTTATAGCCAGAGATCATATGGGTATAATTCCATTATATATGGGCTGGGATAAAAATGGGACTTTCTATGTTGCATCAGAGCTTAAGGCTTTGGAAGGTACATGTACCAAAATAGAACTTTTCCCACCGGGGCACTATTTGCACAGCAGTGATGGAGAACCAAAAAGATGGTACAAAAGGGATTGGATGGATTATGAAGCAGTAAAGGAAAACCAGACAAGTATTGACGAAATACGGGATGCGTTAGAAGCCGCCGTCCATAGACAACTTATGTCTGATGTACCTTACGGTGTTTTACTTTCAGGAGGTCTTGATTCTTCAGTTACCTCTGCAATAGCGAAAAAGTATTCACAAAAAAGAATAGAGTCTGATGATACCAAAGATGCCTGGTGGCCGCAATTGCATTCATTTTCTGTAGGATTAGAAGGATCCCCGGATCTCGCAGCCGCACAGATAGTTGCAGATCATATTGGTACAGTCCATCATGAAATTAAGTTTACTATACAGGAAGGTCTTGACGCCATTAAGGATGTAATTTATAATCTGGAAACCTACGATATTACTACTATTAGGGCATCAACACCTATGTATCTCATGGCTCGGGTAATAAAATCTATGGGTATTAAAATGGTACTCTCCGGTGAAGGAGCAGATGAATTATTTGGTGGGTACTTGTATTTTCACAAAGCACCGAGTCCCAAAGACTTCCATGAAGAGACTGTCAGGAAATTGACAAAGCTGCATATGTATGATTGCTTAAGGGCCAATAAATCCCTGGCCGCCTGGGGAATTGAAGGCAGGGTTCCCTTTCTGGACAAAGAATTTATGGATGTAGCAATGCGAATTAATCCAAAAGACAAAATGATAAATGGGGAACGAATGGAAAAATGGGTGGTGCGTAAGGCATTTGAATCTGTTTTGCCCGAAAGTGTTGCGTGGAGGCAAAAAGAACAATTTTCTGATGGCGTTGGGTATAGCTGGATAGATACTTTAAAGGAAGTTGTTGACAAGGAAGTGTCTGATGAACAATTAACAAATGCCAAATTCAGATACCCCATTCAAACTCCGACTACCAAAGAAGAATTTTATTACAGATCTATATTCGAGGGGCATTTCCCGAGCGATGCGGCTGCATGGTCTGTACCACAGGAGCCATCAGTTGCTTGCAGTACCAAAATTGCTCTGGAATGGGATGAGGCCTTTAAAAATATGAATGATCCATCAGGACGCGCTGTTGCTAATGTTCACGATGATGCTTATGAATAGTAAAAACTTTATTTCAGAAATACTGAAATTCTGTTTACGAAACCTTCTTTTTAATAAGAAGTAGCTATTGAATTATTAATTAGTCAGAAGGAAGCACCAATATATTGGTGCTTCTGTTGTTAAATGAATTAATCCCGCCAAATACCACCAGAGTTAAATGCCCAAAGTTTTACAAGACAACTAGTATACTTTGTAAAGAACCATAAAAATAAGCATCACTAGTGCCGTTATGATTAATGGTCCAACCATACCAATCAATATACCGCCGAATCTAAAATCTTTTTGTTCCAATTTATCTGTACTATAGGCAATGGCATTCGGAGGAGTAGATATTGGCAGAAACAATGCAGTGGATGCGCATAAACCGATTACAAGTGGTAATACTATTGGGTTATTGAAAGTCAGGATTATACTTATGGGGATCAATATTGTGGCTGTTGCCGTATTACTCATAATATTGGACATTATTACCGTTAAGAAGCCAAAAGCTATTACGAGGGCGAAGAAATTAAGATCATATTGCTGTATTTTTTCTACGTAAAAGCTTGCAAGACCAGTTTCTTTTATTGCCAGTCCAAGTGCAAGCCCACCCGCTACTAACATCAATGTATCCCAAGGGAGCCTACGAACATCATCTCCGTTGATAATACCTGTCATTGTGAGCAAAATAATGGGAAGTAAGGACACAACAGAAGCAGGTATCCCGTGAACTTTCTCCGTTAGCCATAGAAGTAGTGTAATGGACAGAACGGCAAGTACAATGCGCTTCTTAATTCTATCAAACTTGTAATTGGTGTCATTTTTATCATAAGTTTCTTCTTCAAGTTCAATAACTATTCTTTTTTTTCTGGGGATATATTTTTTGGTAAGAACTATCCAAAATAATAAAGTAAGTATTATAGCTAGTGGAAACCCTACAATCATCCATTCCAAAAACCCAATATCAATTCCGTTGTTATTTAAGGCTTCCACGGCTATAGCATTTGGAGGAGAGCCAATTAGGGTACCCATGCCCCCAAGAGAAGCAGAACCTGCAATACCTATTAGAATGGCTTTGGAGAAAGGAGAATCCTTGTCAAGAGTATTGATAAATGGTAATACAGAAGCTATCATCATGGCAGTAGTAGCTGTATTAGACATGATCATGGAGAAAAGTGCAGTTGTAAGCATTAAACCGAGTAATACATATTTGGGTGTTGTTCCAAATCTGGAAATAGAAATTCTGAAAACCTCCTTATCCAATTTTGTTTTACTCATGGCCTCTGCCATAAAAAATCCCCCAAGCATAAGCCAGATAACACTACTCGACCAGGAATTTATGTAACCTATATAATGAGATTGAACATTTGCTGGGTCTATTTGAGAATAGTAGCTGTTCATTGCAAAAATCAGGAATCCAAAAACCAGTAAACCAACAGCAAATGGAGGAATAGCCTCTGTAATCCAAAGGCCAATAGACAGAAATAAGAGAAAAAGCACATAGATTTGGGCCTGATCCATGGTAGCTTCATAAAGCGCGTAAGTGAGTGCGAAAGAAGAAATAATACTCATTAGAAAGTAGATAACCCTGCTTTGAACGTCTACTACTTTCTGTATATGAGACATTAGTTTTAATGAAGCCGTCCTGGAATCTGCCATGCTTATTTAATTTTAGTAAAGATGGTACAAAAGTAAGCAGTACAGGGCCAAAAATACCTAACAAATGTCATGATAATTACCAAAACACTGTGAATGGTTAAACGTATCACAAATTGTTGTTAAATTGTTGATAACTTAAGTACTACATATATTCACCAACACTATATTTTATAGGGTATTACCTATATTTGTAAGATTGCAAAAAATTAAATTATATACTTAAATTATAGTATGAGCGAAGAAGCTAAAAACAAAGAATATTCAGCTGACAGTATTCAGGCATTAGAAGGGATTGAACATGTGCGAATGAGGCCATCCATGTATATTGGAGATATAGGTGTCAGAGGATTACATCATTTGGTTTATGAAGTTGTGGATAACTCAATTGATGAAGCAATGGGAGGACATTGTGATGCTATTGAGGTTACCATTAATGAAGATAATTCAATTACTACCAAAGATAATGGTAGGGGTATACCGGTGGATATCCACAAGAAAGAAGGTATATCTGCACTGGAAGTAGTAATGACCAAAATTGGTGCGGGAGGTAAATTTGACAAAGATTCATATAAGGTTTCAGGTGGTTTGCACGGCGTAGGTGTTTCTGTAGTAAATGCGCTCTCAGATCATTTAAAAGCTTCCGTTCACAGAGACGGAAAGATATGGGAACAGGAATACGAAAGAGGAAAATCACTTTATCCTGTTAAAAGCGTTGGAGAATCAAAGGAAACGGGTACTATAGTGACTTTTCACCCGGATTCTGAAATATTTACGCAAACCATTGAATACAGTTATGAAACCCTTTCCAACAGAATGAGGGAACTTTCCTATTTAAATAAGGGGGTTACAATTAGTATTACAGACAGGCGACATAAGGATGATGAAGGTAATTTTGTATCTGATACCTTTTATTCAGATGAGGGGTTAAAAGAATTTGTTGCTTTTTTAGATAGCAATAGAGAACCTTTAATTCGGGATGTTATAGCCATGGAAGGTGAAAAAAATGGTATTCCTGTTGAGATTGCTATGATCTACAACAGTAGCTATACTGAAAATTTGCATTCCTATGTTAATAATATTAATACCCATGAAGGTGGAACACATCTTTCTGGATTTAGGAGAGGGCTTACCTCAACGCTAAAGAAATATGCAGATAATTCCGGAATGTTGGACAAGGTGAAATTTGAAGTTGCAGGCGATGATTTCAGAGAGGGTCTTACAGCGATTATTTCGGTAAAGGTTGGGGAACCTCAGTTTGAAGGTCAAACCAAGACAAAGCTTGGAAACAGGGAAGTTTCTTCAGCGGTTAGCCAGGCAGTGTCTGAAATGCTTACCAATTATCTGGAGGAACATCCGGATGATGCCAAAATAATTGTACAAAAAGTGATTCTTGCTGCGCAAGCACGCCATGCTGCTACAAAGGCCAGGGAAATGGTGCAGCGGAAAACGGTAATGAGTATTGGAGGTTTACCGGGAAAATTATCTGATTGTTCTGAGCAGGATCCGAGTTTATGCGAAGTTTTTCTTGTAGAGGGTGATTCTGCAGGTGGAACAGCAAAACAGGGTCGGGACAGAAATTTTCAGGCCATATTACCTTTACGTGGTAAAATCCTAAATGTGGAAAAAGCCATGCAGCATAAGGTTTTTGAAAATGAAGAAATAAAGAACATATACACAGCACTTGGAGTAACTATAGGAACGGAAGAGGATAGCAAAGCCTTGAATCTGGAGAAATTACGCTACCATAAAGTGGTTATTATGTGTGATGCGGATGTAGATGGGAGTCATATAGAAACATTGATACTTACCTTTTTCTTTCGCTATATGCGTGAACTAATAGAAGGAGGCCATGTCTTTATTGCAACACCACCGCTTTATCTTGTAAAAAAAGGCAGTAAAAAACGTTACGCGTGGAGTGATAAGGAACGAGATGAGATTGTTGAGAGTTTTGGAGGTAGTGCTCCAATACAGCGCTATAAAGGTTTGGGAGAAATGAATGCAGAACAACTCTGGGATACTACTATGAATCCTGAGTTTAGAACATTAAGACAGGTAACAATTGATAACGCTACCGAAGCAGACAGGATCTTTTCTATGCTAATGGGAGACGAAGTTCCTCCAAGAAGGGAATTTATTGAGAAAAATGCTGTTTACGCGAATATTGATGTATAACAACTAGCATTTAAAAGCAAAAGTCCCGAAGTGAAAACTTCGGGTTTTTTTATTTAGTATGAATGCAAATGTCTCCGAGCTATTTTTTCATGATAATATTTTAAATTAAAAAGCAGCCCTTTAAAAGGGCTGCTTTTCGTAACTATATGGAAAAAAAATTGGGGAATTACTCTCGTTTTGCCAGGATTTCACCTTTTACATTCTCCAGTAACATTCCTTCCGGAGATTCTTTCATGCTCACAACATCTTTGGTCATATCCGTTCCCGGATAAGAAATTGTGTAAACGCCTTCCTCTGCTTCCCAGCTAAAATCAGTTTTGAAGTCCAGAACAGGACCATTGTATTTTTGGTACCTTCCTAAATACACATCATTGAATATCCATTCTTGTCGGACAGTTTGTTTATTGGTTTCACCGGAGCTGATAACATCAACCCTGTACCAAATACCGATTACCGGATCATTGTTTTCTGGGATTCTGGAACAGTTGCTGGCTAATACAATAGCAACTATCGCCATAAATGAAAAAAGCTTTTTCAATTTTAGTAGGTTTTAGATTTGGGATCTATTGGTATTTCTAACGCCTATTATAAAAGAGGTATTGTTAAAAATCGATGTAATACACTTGAATTAGATATTCTTCGATGAATTGCATTTTATTTTAACATTATTATAAAAAACTTTAGCTGAAATCCATAATTTAAAGGAAAATATATGTCGGTAATGAGTTCTTAAATCTGTTAAAATTCTGTAATTTTGTTGGTCTTATCAATCACTTTAAAATATAGTAAATTATGAAAATTACAGTAGTTGGAGCGGGTGCTGTTGGTGCTAGTTGTGCCGAGTATATCGCAATTAAAAATTTTGCTTCAGAAGTTGTTTTGCTTGATATCAAGGAAGGCTATGCAGAAGGAAAGGCTATGGATCTTATGCAAACGGCTTCACTTAACGGTTTTGATACAACCATTACCGGGACTACAGGAGATTATTCAAAAACAGCTGATAGCGATATTGCGGTGATCACATCAGGTATTCCCCGAAAACCAGGGATGACTCGTGAGGAGCTGATTGGTATTAATGCAGGCATAGTGAAAACTGTTGCTTCAAGTCTTTTAGAACATTCACCAAATGTTATTTTAATTGTGGTTAGTAATCCAATGGATACCATGACCTATTTGGTACATAAGAGTACAAATCTTCCTAAGAACAAAATTATTGGTATGGGAGGGGCGCTAGACAGCGCAAGATTTAAATATCGTTTGGCCGAAGCTCTGGACGCTCCTATTTCAGATATTGATGGAATGGTAATTGGCGGGCACAGCGATACCGGAATGGTGCCTCTTGCAAGTCAGGCTGCAAGGAATAGCGTAAAAGTTTCTGAATTTTTAACTGAAGACCGACTCAAACAGGTTGTGGAAGACACAAAAGTTGGTGGCGCCACACTTACTAAACTTCTTGGAACCAGCGCCTGGTATGCACCTGGTGCCGCGGTTTCATCATTAGCACAGGCCATTGCCTGTGATCAAAAAAAGATGTTTCCCTGTTCTACTTTGTTGGACGGTGAATATGGTTTAAGCGATATCTGTATTGGTGTTCCCGTATTACTTGGAAAAAATGGTATTGAAAAAATAGTAGATATTCCCCTAAGTGATACCGAAAAAGCTAAAATGCAGGAGAGCGCTGTAGGTGTTAGAAATACAAACGGGCTTCTGGACGTTTAGTTAAGACTATTTATTTTGAAATTAAAAAAGCATCACCCAGGTGATGCTTTTTTTTATGGGGAGTTTAGTCGTAAAGAATTTTTTGTAGTATTTCAAGCCTGCAAAAATCTTGAGATTATGATTGAATTACAATTGAAATTTCATCAGAGGAATAAAATAAAGCGTTAAATACAAAGGCCACAACAACTTTCATATCCAGACAAATACTGTAAATAAATTGTCAGTTCTTAAGGGAAATGATATATTTGCACGCTGTTTACAAATTCCATCAAAAAATCAATTAAACCATGCAGAATAAAGGACTTATAAAGCTATTTGCTTTCTTGTTCGGACTGGTAAGTATCTATCAACTTTCCTATACATTTATTACCGCTAAGGTAGAAAAAGACGCAACCTTGTTTGCAACATCTGCTGTATCGCCGTCAGAAGAGGATTATGTGGCCAAAAGAGAAGCGGTTGAAGCTACTTATTTAGATTCCATTGGAGGAAATCCTATTTTGGGTTATACCAGTTATGACGATGCGAAGAAAAAGGAACTGAATAAGGGTCTGGATCTCAAAGGAGGTATCAATGTAACACTCCAGATATCAGTAAAAGATATCCTGAAAGGCCTAGCAGATAATACCAAAAACCCCATCTTTAATAAGGCACTGGCTGATGCTGACGCAGCTTCTAAGGACAGCGATGAGACCTATATAGAACTGTTTTTCGAAGCTTTTGATAATATCAAAGGAGATGCAAAATTGGCTTCTCCGGATATATTTGCTAATAAAGGCTTAAGTGATGAGGTTAATTTTCAAATGACCGATGATGAGGTAAAGCCTATTATCCGACGAAAAATTGATGAATCCGTTGTTTCTGCATTCGAAGTCTTGCGCGAACGAATTGATGGTTTTGGAGTTACTCAACCGAACATCCAACGCGAAGGTAAATCAGGAAGAATTTTAGTAGAATTACCAGGAGCAAGAGATATAGCAAGAGCACAGGACCTTCTGTCCAGTACAGCACAATTGGAGTTCTGGGAAACCTATGAACCCGGAAATCAAAGTCTTATAAATTTCTTTATCCAGGCCAACGAAGAATTGAAAACCTTGGTTGAGGATACAGAAGAAGAAACAGTGGATAAGGAAGAATCTGAAATAGATTCATTACTTTCAGACGTAACCCAGGATTCTTTGGATCTTGCCACGGAGAGAAATCCGTTGTTTGAAAAGTTACAATTAAATGCCCCCGGTTTTGCTGTGGGTATTGCTGCTATTAAGGATACAGCCGAAATAGGCTCCTACCTTCGTATGCCGGAGATCAGACGCTTATTACCGGCAGATGTTCAATTCACAAAATTTTTGTGGGAGCGTCCAACCATAGATTCTGAAGTAGCATCTTTATATGCTCTTAAATCTAACCGCGACAATACTCCTAGAATTAGTGGTGATGTGGTGAGTGATGCCAGGGACCAATTCGACCAGTTTAACAGGCCGGCTGTGGGCATGGATATGAACGTAAAAGGTGCCAAGCTTTGGGAAAAACTAACCAGTGAGGCTAACCTTAATAATACGGGAATAGCAATTGTTCTGGACAATAAAGTATATACAGCGCCCGGGGTTTCTCAGGTAGGTGGAATATCCGGAGGTAGTTCTGAAATTACCGGAACTTTTACAGTAAATGAAACCAAAGATATTGCCAATGTGCTAAGGGCGGGTAAATTACCGGCTTCTGCGGAGATTATTGATTCTTTTGTAGTTGGTCCTTCCTTAGGTCAGGAAGCCATAGATAGTGGCTTTATGTCCTTTCTTATTGCTATGGTTTTTGTTTTAATATGGATGATCTTCTATTACGGTAAGGCCGGGATTTTTGCAGATATCGCTTTAGTCTTTAATATTGTTCTCATCTTTGGCGTATTAGCCAGTTTAGGGGCAGTACTTACTTTACCTGGTATTGCAGGTATTGTATTGACCATAGGTATGTCTGTTGATGCTAATGTTCTGATTTTTGAACGGATCAAGGAAGAATTAGCTAAAGGAAAAGGTAAAGGACAGGCCATCTCAGATGGTTTTGCAAATGCCTTGTCATCTATTCTCGATGCAAACGTAACAACCGGACTTACCGCAATTATATTATTGATTTTTGGAAGTGGACCTATTAAAGGATTTGCTACAACCTTGATTATTGGTATTCTAACTTCTTTGTTTACTGCAATTTTTATTACCAGGTTATTGGTAGATTGGTATATATCCGGAAAAGGAAGAACTCTTGATTTTTCTACAGCAATCACCAAGAACCTGTTTAAGAATTTGAATATTAGGTTCCTGAGTAAACGTAAAATATCCTATGTCCTTTCATTTATATTGGTGGCTGTTGGACTATTCTCTTTAACAACTCAGGGATTGGACGAGGGTGTCGATTTTGTAGGGGGACGAAATTACCAGATACGATTTGTAAACCCTGTCAATCCTTCTGAAATAACCAATGAGTTATCTGAATCTTTAGGAAGTGCCAGCGCAAAGACTTTTGGTGATGCTAACCAGATTATGGTTACAACCAAGTATAAGGTAGATGTTCAGGGAACAGAAGTAGATGATGAAATATTAGGGATATTATATACATCTCTCCAAAAATATTTACCGGATGGAGCCACATACGAAGACTTTATACCTGGTGGGACCAATGGCGATATTGGAGTACTTAAGTACCGAAAGGTAGGACCTACGATCGCAGATGATATCAAGAAAAATGCACTTTGGGCCATCTTCGGTTCATTAGCTATAGTCTTTCTGTATATTTTGCTTCGTTTCCGTAAATGGCAGTATTCCTTGGGAGCCGTTGTAGCGGTCTTCCATGATGTATTGATTGTATTGGGTATCTTTTCACTGACCAGTAAAATAATGCCTTTTAGTATGGAAGTAGACCAGGCATTTATCGCGGCAATTTTAACAGTAATCGGTTATTCCCTGAATGATACCGTGGTGGTTTTCGACCGTATCAGGGAAATGGTTGGTGATCATGGCTGGAAAGGTGGAGATAATATCGATAACGCTTTAAACAGCACATTAAGCAGAACCCTGAATACCTCTCTTACAACTCTTGTCGTGCTATTGTCCATTTTTGTATTTGGAGGGGAGTCTTTGAGAGGATTCATGTTTGCGATGATCATTGGAGTAATAATAGGTACATACTCTTCATTGTTTATTGCTACACCGGTAATGTTTGATACACTCCGCAAAAAAATATTGGCAGAGAAAAAAGTCTAACAAATATTAATACTTATTAAAACCGCAAACTTCTCAGTAAGCTTTGCGGTTTTTTTTAGGTTGTAAACAAAAAAAGCCCGTCTAATAAGACAGGCTTTTAAATAAAATTCGTTAAATATTCAGGATTAAACTACCTCAACATTTATTGCGTTTAAACCTTTAGGGCTTTCTTCTAGATCGTAGCTAACTTTATCTCCCTCTGATATCTCTTCGTGTCTCCTTCATCCGGAGTGATAAAACCAAATCCTTTGGCGTTGTTGAAAAATTTTACTGTACCGTTACTCATGATTATATATTAAATTAGCCGCAAAGGTACGTGAATATCCTTCAAATTAAGTATTTAAGTCATTTATTTTGGTATCAGCATCCTTTTTTCACATTTCCTTAAGAAATAAAGGATTACGAACGCCAGCTGATGGCATTTTACCATCGCTTCACTTGTAAACCTTTTAAATCAATTATTATTTATCCAATACCTTACCTACAGATCCTTCAGGTGTTAATTCCAACTGATAAATAAAATGAGCCTTTAACTCCGGTTCTTTCCTATGTGATACAAAAACTATTGATGTCTGGCTTTCTTGCGCCATTTTATTTACCAGAGTAACTACAAGGGCAGCACTTGCATCATCCAAACCGGCAGTTGGTTCATCCAATATTAATAGTAAGGGATGTTTGATCATTGCCCTGGCACACATAATAAGTCGTTGCTGACCAAGACTTAGGTCATGAAAATAACTGTCTTTCTTGTCTTCCATATTTACCAAAGCCAGCCATTCTCTTGCTACCCGCAGTTGGGCCTCACTTGGTTTAATATATAGTCCAATGGAGTCTAAAAGACCTGAGATCAACATATTTTCCAGACTGTGATAGCCCCGGAATCTGTCTACCATGGCCGGGGTAAAGTAGCCGATATTTTTTTTGATATCCCAAACGCTTTCTCCGCTCCCTTTTCTGGAACCAAACAGGATTATGTCCTGTCCGTAGGCCTTTGGGTTATCTCCTGTAACCATTGAAAGGATCGTAGTTTTACCACTTCCGTTTTTACCCGCCAGTTCCCAAAATTCTCCGGTTCTGATCTTCCAGTTAATATTTTTGAGAATTGGTTTCTCTTCGTAGTTTACGGAGACATTTTTAAAACTCACTAAATACTCATGGGCATAATTCAAAGAATTCAGGGCCTGTGGAACACTTCTGTAAAAAACCTTTCTATTTTTTGGTTCTATTTTGGATAAGTCTTTGATTACAAAGAATTCATTGAAATGGAGACAAGCATAATTTGTTATAAATGGAAGCAGATCAACAGACCTGCTTATAAATTGAACAATAAGGACGTGGCCCGATATATTTGCCAAAATTGTTTTGAGCTGTTTTTGTGAATCCCTGTCCAGATTATCAAATGGGTTATCCAGGATCAGGAAATTGGGTTTTGTCTCTAAAAGATAATTTAGAAGGGCCTTTTTACGTTCCCCACTGCTCATAGATTGAAGGCTTTGGGAGGTTGAAGGTGTAAGCAGCTTTTGATCATGCCTTACTTCTTCTTCGATAAAATTGTCTAAGGCCAATTTGGAGAATAATGCACCTTTTAGTCCTTTTAAGGCTTCTAATTCTGGTGGTGGGTTATCCTGAGTGAGCAAATGCTTAATTAAGCCTTGTTTATTGGATTGATTATCTACAAATACAGCCCAGTGTTGTATATGGGTCATAATAGCCTGGATACGGGTTTTAAGCAAATATAGCAGATAGGTACTAAAAGTTTGATCACTAAAATTATTAATTAAATTGGTTAAGGAATTTTAACTTTATATATTTAGAGTCCCTCCAGAAGCAAATTTTATTCTATGAGTAAAAAGGTAATAAAGCTAATACAGGTTTGTACCATTTGTTTGGGCTTAATAACAGGCCTGGTTTTTTTCTTTGACTTTATGTTTAATTAAAATTAAATACTATGAAAAAGAACATGGGTTCTACAGATCGTACTATACGATTTATTTTAGCAGCTATTTTTATCGTTCTCTATTTTACAAATACGGTAACCGGGATATGGGGTATTGTTTTATTAGTTCTGGCGGCCGTATTTATCCTTACTAGTTTTGTCAGTTTTTGTCCGCTGTATGCTCCTTTTGGGTTGAGCACCTGTTCAAAAAAGGAATAATCTTCTTGATTGGTTTTTGTCGAAAATTTCCTAAAACTTAGGATACACCCGAGAATATCCTAAAAATATGAACCGGGATACCTTTGTAACTGGTCGTCTTATCAAGGTGCATCCCATTATTTATGGCTACTTTTTGAGACCCAATATTATCTATGTGTATGATTGAAATTATGGAATCCGAAAGATTGTGTTCAAAGGCATAAGCCTTGCATTTTTTGGCAGCCTCCGTAGCATATCCCTTTCCCCAGTATTCAGGTAATATAGAATAGCCAATTTCCAGTTCCAGGATCTCGTCTACAGTTTGAATCAACAAACCGCACATTCCCACAAGTTTCCCATCCTGTTTGCTTATAAGGGCGTTGAGGCCTCCTAAATTATTTTCATATCGGGTAAATACCATAGTGAACCAATTCTTGCATGCCACTTCCGGCTCAAAAATTTCACCTGCAAAATATTTTGAACTTAAGGGTTCCTCATGAAATGGTAGCCAGGCAGTAAAATCTGTCTTGGAAACTTTTCGGAAAATAAGCCGTTTGCTTTCCTCCCCTTCAAGTAGTAAGTTCATATTACCTCTATTTCATTCTTATAAACTCAATGCGATCACCAATTTCCAGAGAATATTTTTCGCGTTGACCGGCATTTAGTTCCAGTACATATTGAACAGGGACTTCGGAAGACAGGCCCGTCTCATCCATGGGTTGCGCATTTTCCTTATAACTGGCTATCTTCAATTCCTGGTCAATAAAAATAAGATCGAGAGGAATTTTTGTGTTTTTCATATAAAAGGAATGATACAAAACATCCGGAAAGATAAAGAACATTCCCTGATCCGTTTCCATGGACTCACGATACATAAGCCCTGTTTGAGTTTCATAGTCAGTTTCAGCAATTTCAATACTGTAGCTGACAATTAATGAGTCTGACTGTGCTTTATAGATGCTTAGCTCTCCCTCTTTTGTAAAGGTGATAGGCTCTGTTTTAACGGCACTTTTAGGGGTTTCCTTACAACCACCTAGCAGAAAGGCCGTAGTGATAAGAATAAAACCATAAAATTTTAGTTTTTTCATACTATTAATTGCCGGTATAGCGTGTTCTAGGTAGTTGTGCCTTTTTTCCTGAACATGAAATAAAGCCCCACAAGAATAAAAGGAATACTCAACCATTGACCGGTTGATAATGACCCCAAAGTTTCTTCAAAGCCACCCTGGCTTTTCTTTACAAATTCAACAAAGAATCGGATGGTCCAGAGTAATACGAGGAATAATCCAAATAAAAATCCGGATCGATTTTTTTTGTCGGTCTTCCAGTAGAAATAGTACAGGATCAGAAAAACAAATATATAAGCAACACCTTCATACAATTGAGCGGGATGCCTGAAAGGGATCGCACTAAAATATTCAGCAAATTTTGGATTATTTTCCAAAGCTGCATATGCCGCATTAACCGTTTCTTCTTTGGTAATTTGTAACACGGATCCAGCCGGCATATCATCCGAATCCCGAACAAATTTAGTGGCAAAAATAAAGTTTTCATCTGTGATCTTGCCATTTATCTCGGAGTTAAAGAAATTGCCCAATCTTACGAAAAATGCTCCTATAGCAACGGTAATAACCACCCTGTCTAAAACCCATAGCATTTTCATGTCTTTGTATTTCCTGCTTAAAAGGTACATGCCGATAATTATACCTATCGCCGCGCCATGGCTTGCCAGGCCGGTAAAACCAGTAAATTCATAACCATTGATAATTCCAAACAACGTACTTCCGGCTCGTTCTTTTATAGGGAGCAGAATTTCCACAAGATGATTTTTGTAATAAGGCCAGTCGTAAAAAAAGACATGTCCCAGACGTGCTCCAAGCATTGTAGACAGAACTGTATAAATAAACAGTGAATCTAGTTGTTCAAGGGATTTCTTTTCGTTTAAAAAAATCTTTTTCATTATATACCAACCCAGTGCAAAGGCTACTATCCATGAAAGGTTGTAGTATTTAATCTGCAATACGCCAATTTTGAAAAGGGTATCATCAGGATTCCATATAATTCCTAAAAAGTACATAGTGAAAATTTTAAGCGACTAAGATAAGAAAATTGAACAGAGACTAAAGGCAAATAACAGCTTAACTTTTTTGTGCAATTATGCTATTTAGTGCCGGTGTAATAACTATATTTTGGTATGCTTGCAGCTGAGTTTAAAAGTTCAGGGCACTGGATCATAACCTTGGCCACCCCAGGGATTACAGCTAAAAATTCGTTTTATGGCCAGCCAGCCTCCTTTAAAAAGACCATGTTTTTGCAATGCTTCAAGCGTATACTGAGAGCATGTTGGAGAATACCGGCAACTTGCAGGGGTTAAAGGTGAAATTACGGCCTGGTAGAACCTAACCAAAAGAATAAAAGGAGCAATTAAAATTTTTTTCACCTTAAAGTATAGTATTTGATTTCTGATTTATAACCCTGTTAGTCGTAAGAAATTCTCGAAAGTTAACCCTATGCACTAACCAAATTGATATTGCAATTTATTGGGAGACACTAAACGTTGTACCCTCTTTGCTGTCTTTTAACTGAATACCTAGTGCGGCCAACTGATCCCTGATTTTATCGGAAGTCGCAAAATCTTTATTGGCACGTGCTTCGTTGCGTAACTGAATTAATAATTCCACAACACCCGATAACTTCTCTGAATCCTTTCCAGTATCATTTTTAATTTCTAAACCAAGAACATCAAAAACAAAACCATTCATGGTCTCGATAAGTATGTTTTTATCATCCTCAGAAAGCTGTTCTTTCCCCTCTTTTATGAGGTTAATATGTTTAACTCCTTCAAAAAGGTTTGCAATAAGAATTGGCGTGTTAAAATCATCATTCATTGCATCATAACACTTTTGCCTCCATTCCTTTACATCAAAATCTGAAGCAGTTCCGGTTTTTAAGCCACCCAGATTGGCAATTGCCTCCATGAGTCTTTGATAACCCTTTTCTGAGGCAAGCAGGGCTTCATTGCTTAAATCCAGGATACTGGTATAATGCGCCTGCATCATAAAAAACCGAACCACAGAAGGAGAAAATGCTTTGCTGAGTATATTGTTATTACCTGTAAAAATCTCGTCAGGGAGAATGTTATTCCCCGTAGATTTTGCCATTTTTTTACCATTTAAGGTGAGCATATTGGCATGTAACCAATATTTTACAGGAGAATGACCGTTACTTGCTTCTGCCTGGGCAATTTCGCATTCATGATGAGGAAATTTAAGATCCATTCCACCACCGTGAATATCAAAATTCTCACCTAGATATTTTGTGCTCATGGCTGTACACTCAAGATGCCATCCCGGAAATCCATCTCCCCAGGGGGAAGGCCAGCGCATAATATGTTGTGGTTCTGCTTTTTTCCATAAGGCAAAATCCTGAGAATTTTTCTTTTCGTCCTGAGCCGAAAGTTCCCGGGTATTGGAGATCATGTCCTCCAGCTTTCTTCCGCTCAGTTTACCGTATTCGTAATCTTCATTAAACTTCTTGACATCAAAGTATACCGAATCGTTAATTTCGTAGGCATATCCTTTATCCAGAATTTCCTTAATAATCTCTATTTGCTCTATAATATGGCCCGTTGCCGTAGGTTCAATGCTGGGAGGTAAAAAGTTAAATTTTTGAAGGATATTATGAAAATCTACGGTATAGCGCTGTACCACCTCCATGGGTTCTATTTGCTCTAACCGGGCTTTTTTGGAAATTTTATCTTCTCCTTCATCAGCATCATCTTCCAAATGGCCTGCATCTGTAATATTCCTTACATATCGCACCTTATACCCCAAATGCCTGAGGTACCGAAAGATCATATCAAAAGACATGAAAGTGCGGCAGTTTCCAAGATGTACATTGCTGTATACCGTGGGACCACATACGTACATACCTACATGCCCTTCATTAATCGGCTCAAATAGTTCTTTGGTGCTGGAAAGGGAATTGTAAACTTTAAGGCGTTGGGTTTTATATAATTGCATTGTTGCTATATACAATTAGAAATTTGTCTCAAGGTTGATATAGTCAAGAAACTCTCGTCTGGTGGCTTCTTCTTTAAATTTACCACCGTATTCTGCTGTTACCGTACTACTATCCACATCGCGTATTCCTCGTGAATTTACACATAGATGCTTTGCGTCTATTACACAAGCAACATCTTTGGTACCCAGGACTTCCTGAAGTTCTTTTACGATTTGAATGTTCAGCCGCTCCTGTACCTGAGGCCTTTTGGCAAAATAATCAACTATTCTGTTCATTTTTGAAAGACCAACAACAGTGCCGTTTGAAATGTAAGCTATATGGGCTTTCCCAACTATTGGAAGAAGATGGTGTTCACAGGTAGAATAAACCGTTATATTTTTTTCCACCAACATTTCGCCATATTTATACTTATTCTCAAAAGTTGAGGAATTCGGCTTTTTCTTTGGTTCTAAACCACCAAAGACTTCCTTTACATACATTTTTGCTACCCTGTCTGGTGTGCCTTTTAAACTATCGTCCTCCATGTCAAGGCCCAGCGTTAGCATAATTTCCCTCACATTTTCGCGAATCCGTTCAATTTTTTCTTCTTCGCTTAAAACGAATGCATCTTTTCTCATTGGGGTTTGTTCTGACGAGGATACGTGATCGTTTCCTATCTCTTCAAAATGTTCTTCCAATGTTCTGTCTAATTTCATCTGGATACCTCTTTTTCGAAAGGCAAAGATATACATAATATGGCACTTTATATGCTGTTTAGGGCTATTCACAACATAAATTAGTGTTAAGTTGAAGTACAGGGTATTTTTATAAATTCCAAATCGTATACCTGATTATGAAGGGTAAAAGCTTAATATTCTGGTTTTTAACAATTCTTGGGACCAGTTCACTTATGGCCCAGGTGGCAGCTGATTGCGTCAATGCTGTTCCCATATGCAATAATACCCCTGTTAACGGCGGTACCCAGGGATATGGCGTGGATGACTACAATGGAGCCAATACAAGTGGTTGTCTTGAACAAACAATAACCGGGTCCATAGAATCTAATTCTGCATGGTATCGTTTTCGAACCGGGGCATCCGGACAATTGGGATTCAACATAGGTTTTGATTCTTCAGAAGATTGGGATTTTGCACTCTACAGGGCAGCTGACTGCGGCAGTTTGGGAGACCCGGTCCGCTGCAACTTCTTTGATAATAGTGATGAAGAAACATTTATGGGAGTAGGGGAAGATCCAACCGGAAGTCCAACTACAGTACTTTATGAAGATTGGATAAATGTAATGCCCGGTGAGGATTATTATCTGATGATAAATAACTTCAGCAACAACAATTCCGGTTTTTCAATTCAATTTTCGGGAAATATTTTTATTACAAACCCTTTTGATGCCCTGGATTGTTCCATTATAAATAATCTCCTTGGACCTCCCTTGGCGGCATGTGATAACGAGAATGTTATCCTGGATGCAACAACAGTCAATGCGCTGAGCTATACCTGGTATATTGATACAGGTTCAGGGTTTCAATTAATAGCAGGAGAAACTGGTCCTACTTACCAGCCAATGGTTTCGGCCATGTACAGGGTGGAAGTGATTACAACGACCATGACCAATATAATAAGTGATGTACAGGTGGCATTCAATACATCACCAACAACAAATTCTGTCCCGGATGAAACAGTTTGTTCAGATGTCATGGAATTTGATCTAACTCAAAAGGACGCCCAGGCATTGGGTACTCAGGACCCTGCCTCTTTTATGGTGAGTTATCATAGTACGTTGAATGACGCTATGCTGGGTACAGACCCATTAATGTCTCCATATACGCTGAGCACAGGAACTGAAACCATTTTTATCCGAAATACCTCATTAGAAAATCCTCGATGCTATGACGCTTCTGAACAATTTCAGCTGAGTGTTGTGGAAACTCCTGTTTTAAACATTCCTACCGAGATATTTATATGTGAAGATTCAGCAGGTGTAATCATTGGTGAAACCATACCTGATCCTCACTATGCTTATTTGTGGGATACAGGAGAATCAACGCCGGGTATCACGGTCGCACAGGCAGGTACTTATAACTTAACCGTTACTAATAATCAACTGGGACTGTCCTGTTCTTCCTCTGCTTTAATCACAGTGGTTGTTTCTGAAACTCCGGTCATAACTGATGTGATTATTGATGACCTTCAAAACAATAATACTGTCGAAGTTATTACCGATGTTGTAGGTAGTTTCGAATACCAAATAGACAGTGGAGCATTTCAGACAAGTAATATTTTCACTAACGTCTCACCGGGAATTCATACGGTTACCATCAATGACCTCAACGGATGTGGTTCGGTAACGGAGACCATTACGGTTGTAGGATTTCCCAGTTTTTTCACACCTAATGGCGACGGAACTAATGACTATTGGCATATTTTAGGAGTTTCCAACCTGGAAGATCCTATGGTTTACGTATATGACAGATACGGTAAACTATTAAAACAATTAGATAATTCAACCCTTGGTTGGGACGGTACTTTCAATGGTAAGGAATTGCCCTCCACAGATTATTGGTTTAAACTCACCTATACAGATTCTGAAGGTCAGCGAATTGAGGCCAAGTATATCAATAACCATTTTTCATTAAAAAGATAAAAGTTCCCAATTTTTAACGACTGGTCGTTTATCGATTAAGTGCAGAAAAACTTCGGCGAGATATACTAAATTTTAGGCCTTGGAGTTATAGTATTGATTATTTGTATAATGTTAGCCCCTTAATCTATGCGAACACTCGTTAGCTCCCTGTTTTGCACGCTCTTCTTCTGTATTGGAGTTGTAGCTCAGAACTCTGCAGATTGCCGTAGTGCCATCCCTGTTTGTGCTGATGCGCCAATACTATCATTTACTGATGGCCTTGGTGATGTAGATGATTTTGATCCTGATAACATAAGAGAAACCGGTTGTTTGGAAAAGGGAAGTGTTAGTTCCGCAAATATTGAAAATAATACATCCTGGTATGTTTTCAGAGCTGGAACAGATGGTCAAATTGGTTTTGATATAGAGGCATTACCCGCTGTAGGCACAACAATTACGGCAGAATATGATTTTGCATTATACGGCCCGGATACGGATTGTGCTGATATTAGTAATGGAACGGCACAACCCATTAGATGTAATTACGAAGTAAATAGCACAAATTTTACAGGGCTAGGAGTTAATCCGGAAAATGGTCAGGAAGGTGCACCACCTTTAACAGCAAACCAAAATACGTATGATGAATGGATAGATGTTACCGCAGGAGAGATCTATTACCTTTTGATCAATAACTTCAATACAAACTTTGATGGAAACCCTGAGCCTTTTTCGTTAACCTTTACGGGCAGTTCAGTAGATGCAGATCAGAATACTGCACTCGATTGTACACTTAGGGATGAATTTTTAGGATTAGATATTATTGCCTGTGAAGGTGATCCCGATATTACTTTAACGGCTTTAAATTCACCTGCCGGACCAGATATTGCCACCGTTACGTGGACGGTAGATTACGATGATGACGGAACCATAGACGCAACCCTTCCGGGAAGCGGACCACTTGGTGCAGAGCTGGTGGTAACCAGCCCAAACTCAGGGAGGTACTTTGTATCAATATTAACTACACTGGCTACAACAATCACAGATGACATATTAATTACGTATTACGGAATTCCTGTTTTATTGCCTGATCCGGATGGGATTGTTATTTTGGACGACCTGTCCGATAGCAATAATGTAGAGTTTTTTGTAGATGGTGATGGGGATTACGAATATGCAATAAACGGAGGTGAATTTCAGGATGAATCTGTATTTATGGATATTCCGCCCGGATTGAATTCCGTTATTATAAATGACAAGAATGGATGTGGAACTACCGAGCCCATTGAATTTTTAGTAGTAGGATACCCCAAGTTTTTTACACCTAATGGTGATGGTATTCACGACGCATGGAATATTCTTGGAATTGAGACACTAACAGATCCAGTCGTTTTTATTTTCGACCGCTACGGCAAATTATTAAAACAACTGGATGAAACTACTATAGGTTGGGACGGGACTTTTAACGGAAGGCCCATGCCCTCATCTGATTATTGGTTTCGCCTTGAGTATGCCCGCGATGAAGATGGCGTGCAGGTAGCCAATACCATACGAACGCATTTTTCTCTTGTGAGATAAAAAAAGCCCTGATCTAATTTAGGGCTTTTTTCTTATTATTTGAGTTTAGAAATTAATGGTGTATCCGAAGCTATAATTATTCATAACGGCATTTATACTTGCCGGTGTGTTTATGCCGACATCCACAATTTGAGTATTACCATCTCTTTCAGACCTGCTATAAGTGAAGTCTAATCTGCTACCTCCAAAGTTATAACCTATACCCGCAGAAAATCCATTTAAATCGCCTATGGTAATTCCATTTGCATAAGGAGATTGTTCATAGCGATAACCTCCGCGAAGACTTAATTTTTTAATTCGGTATTCGCCACCAACTCTAAAAGTAGATACGGCCCTGAGTTCTCTGCCAATATCGGAGTTAACTGTAGCAAAGCTGGCATCTGATGTAGGCCGCAATTCGGCATTGGACATGTCCTGATAGCTGTAATCAAAACTTAAAAGACCATTAGGGCCAAAGACAAAAGCCATACTTCCGTTAAACTTGCCCGGTGTCTTTATTTTGTACCTTGGGAAAAGATTTACAATGTTAAAATCTATAAAGGTTATATCCGGATTCCTTACGGGCGAATCAGAATTTATTCTTTGTGCAAGATCATCTGTCAGATCATACCAGGTAGGGGATTGATAACTTCCTCCCAGCCTTACATATTTATTTAACCTGGCAATAAGCCCTAAGCTGAACGAAAATGCGTTACCTCTTGACACGAGCAGGTTATCAAAATTTATAAACTGAATCTCTGAGGCTGTATCAAAACCCCTTTCGCTCAATTGTGTGTATTTCTCATAATAAATACTATGAAAATTCAAGGAAGCACCCATATATAGAAAATCCTTGTATTGTGTACCCATATTCATAGTAAACTTACTGTTATACCCCCTGGTAGACTGTAAAAATTCCTGGTTCACGCTGTTATAGTCAGCATTGGAAATATAATCAGTATTGTTGTCATCATTGATATCTACGGGATCAATTATCCCGGACTGAAATCCTAAAAATGCCTGCTGAGGCCCAAAACCCAGACTGCTTCCTATATCCAGATAGGCTTGCTCAATAAGCTCCCCATCCTGAACGAATAATGGGCCCAAAGGCTGACCCTGAGCGAAGGCAAGAAAGTAATTATCAATACCTTCATTACTGTTCCCATTGACAAAAAACTGGTTACTAAAATTATTTACCAGGTCATAATTAAAAGCCAGGGAGTATTTTTTCCAATCGGCATTTTTATCATAATTCTTAAAAACCATTACACCTCCCGCCTGATTTATTTTAAACGAATTAAGCCGGGATCCTGCTGTGCTTCCAAAATAGGTTGCAGTGTTATCCCGATTGTAGTTTGTGCCTGTCATGGTGAACTGGCTATTATTATAAACGGCTGAACCCGCGGGATTTACATTCAATGATGAAAGATCTCCTCCAAGAGCTCCAAAAGCTCCGCTTAAACCCTGAAAACGAGTTGTTCCATGGGTGTTTTCAATACTGTATCTGAGTACATCCTCAATGTTTTGAGCGCTTACAGTTGCACATATCAATAACAGGATGAAAAATGTAGTTCTTTTCATTTTATAAGATTTTAATACTACTGATTTTTGGAATTATTGTCTGCCGCCTCTGCTGCCGCCGCCCCTGCTTCCTCCGGAACTTCTCATGCCGCCGCCAGAACTTCTCATGCCTCCCCCGGAACTTCTCATGCTTCCTCCGGAACTTCTCATGCCACCACCGGAACTTCTATAGCCCGAACTTCTTCCAGAACTTCTTGATCCTGAACTTCTATAGCCCGAACTTCTTGATCCTGAACTTCTTCCAGAACTTCTGTAACCTGAGCTTTTTGATCCAGAACTTCTTCCGGAACGATAACCTGAGGTTCTTGGCATAGAGGATGAAGACCTGGAATATCCGGAACTACGTTGTGTGGTGCCGCTATAAGACCTTCTTGCCGTGCTCGATCTGTTTGTTGTTGAGCCTCTGTTATATGTGCTGTTTCCGGGAGAATATCTCCTGTATGTATTACCGCTGCGTGCGCTGCGAGAATATCCCGGAACAGATCTTGTACTTCTGCTTGTTCTATATGCTCTGTTTCTTGCAATGGCATCCGGGCTTACTGATCTTCTCGCTGTTGCTCCGGACCTGTATGCACCGGAACTTCGCCCTGCAGACGCAGTTCTGGCTGTTCCCGATCTAGAAACATTAGACCTGGATCTGGAAGCTGTTCTTCCGTTTCCTGATGTTAGACTAGATCTTCCTCTGCCTGAGGTAAGATTAGACCTTCCCCTAAGTGAATTTGAAGTTAAAGGATTCGTATAATTATTACCGTAATAACCTCTTCTACTCCTGTTATATGAATATCTTCCATAGCCATAGTAAGGATAGCCCCAGCCATAACCTGGATAGCCCCAGCCATAACCTGGATAGCCCCAGCCCCAGCCTGGATAGCCCCAATAGCCACCCCAGCCCCAGCCATAACCTGGATAACCCCAGCCCCAGCCATAACCTGGATAGCCCCAGCCCCAGCCTGGATAGCCCCAATAGCCACCCCAGCCCCAGCCAATGCCTATACCAATACCAACGCCACCCCATCCCCAACCAGTGTTGTAGTTGTTGATGGTTACATTAGATTGATTGTCACCCCATCCTGCATTTCCTGCATAGTCATTATAACCTTCATAGTAATTTGCTTCCGGTACAACCGCAAGACTATCGTTCACAACGTCTCCTCCATAATAATCATCTACATCCGTGAAGACTTCACCTTCTATGAATTCATCTATTTGCTCTGCTTTCTGACCAAAATAATCACCATAAATACCATCACTTTCCTGCTGTTTCGGCTGCTGTTTTTTCTTTGTATAAACTGCAGGGCTCTCTTCAGCGTAGATACCATCATTATCATAATAGGAAGCTTCCTGATAGGATCCACAGGAAACCAATATTATGGCCGCAACAAGTAAAGTTGTAGTCATTTTTAATTTAGGTAGGGGTAGAGATTGTATCATCGCCTTAAATTTATATTGTTGAACATTTTAAAAATAGTTAGTTTTACCAAACTATTTCGATAATAAGGTCACAAGATTTGTGCCAAAGTATATTTAATGGGAAAAAAATTAACTAAAAGGAGCGAGGATTATTCCAAATGGTATAATGAACTCGTCATCAAGGCTGATCTGGCCGAAAACTCTGGTGTTAGGGGCTGTATGGTCATAAAACCTTATGGTTTTGCCATTTGGGAAAAAATACAGGCTGGCCTGGATAAGATGTTCAAAGACACAGGACATCAGAATGCTTATTTCCCTTTGTTTATTCCAAAATCATACCTGAGTAAAGAAGCGAGCCATGTTGAAGGATTTGCTAAGGAATGTGCCGTTGTAACTCATTACAGATTAAAAAATGCGGAAGACGGAAGCGGTATTGTTGTAGACGAAGATGCTAAACTGGAAGAAGAGCTAATCGTAAGACCAACCTCTGAGACCATAATCTGGGATACCTATAGAAAGTGGATTCAGTCTTACAGAGATCTTCCCCTATTAATCAATCAATGGGCTAATGTAGTACGATGGGAAATGAGAACGCGCTTATTCCTTCGCACAACTGAATTCCTATGGCAGGAGGGACATACGGCACATGAGACCGAAAAGGAAGCTGTTGAGGAATCGGAATTGATTCTGAATATTTATGCAGATTTTGCAGAAAATCATATGGCTGTGCCCGTGATTAAGGGAACAAAAACAGAAAGTGAACGTTTTGCAGGAGCCGTGGAAACCTATGCCATAGAAGCTCTGATGCAGGATGGCAAGGCTTTACAGGCTGGAACTTCACATTTTTTAGGTCAGAATTTTGCCAAAGCCTTTGATGTAAAGTTTGCAAGCAGGGAAGGAAAACAGGAATACGTATGGGCCACTTCCTGGGGTGTTTCAACTCGCCTGATGGGTGCGCTTATTATGACTCATAGTGATGATAACGGTTTGGTCTTACCTCCTAAGCTGGCTCCAATTCAGGTTGTTATAGTTCCAATTTACAAGGGTTTAGAACAACTGGATGCAATTTCAGAAAGAATAAATCCTTTGGTAAAAGAATTGCAGGATAAGGGGATTTCCGTAAAATACGACAAACGCGATACCCATAAACCCGGGTTTAAATTTAATGAGTATGAATTAAAAGGAGTGCCCGTTAGAATTGCAATAGGACAGCGTGACATGGAGAATGGCACCTATGAATTGGCACGCCGCGATACCCTGGAAAAAGAGGTTGTGGAAGCAGATGGAGTAATTGCACGCATTGAGTTTTTAATGGAAGACATACAACGAAATATATTTGAGAAAGCGCTGAATTATAGGGAGGAACATATTACAGAGGTTGATGGGTATGACGAATTCAAAAAGGTTTTAGAGCAGAAAGGCGGATTCATTTCAGCACACTGGGATGGTACTTTGGCTACAGAAGATAAGATAAAAGAAGAAACAAAAGCAACTATTAGATGTATTCCATTAGACTTTAATAAAGAAGCTGGTAAGTGCATGGTTACAGGAAAACCTTCTTTACAAAGGGTACTCTTTGCAAAGGCATATTAAGCATAATCAAAAAAAAATATAATGGAGTTGGTATAGTAAAAAATAATTGTATTTTTGCATCCGCATTTATGCGATCTAATGGCCCGTTCGTCTAGGGGTTAGGACGCCAGGTTTTCATCCTGGTAACAGGGGTTCGATTCCCCTACGGGCTACTAAGTATATTGAAATATTGAAATGTGATTGATGAGAACAGTTGAAAGACACGTAGCTCATTTATTACAGGAGCATTTAAAAAAATAATGGCCCGTTCGTCTAGGGGTTAGGACGCCAGGTTTTCATCCTGGTAACAGGGGTTCGATTCCCCTACGGGCTACAAAAAAACATATAGCCCGAATAAATAAAATATAAAAAAATGGCAAATCACAAGTCGGCATTAAAGAGAATCAGAAGAAATGAAGTTGTGCGGTTACGTAACAGATATCAGCACAAAACAACTAGAAATGCAATTAAAAAATTAAGGAGCGAAACCGATAAAAAGAAGGCTCAAAAGCTCTTTCCTGCTGTTGTAAGCATGATAGATAAACTTGCAAAGCGCAATATTATTCACACTAATAAAGCAGCTAATTTAAAAAGTAAGCTTACAAAGCACATTGCCGCACTTTAGGCTTTAAAAATATATTCTTTCAGGGCCCTGACTTAACTGTTGGGGCTTTTTTTATGGTTGGATTTGAGATAACAAGATGGAAATTGGTCGGGAATAATTCCGTTTAATTTTTCTTGTAGCTATTCCAAAAAAAAATCCCGATGATCAATAACCATCGGGATTCCCTAATTTAAAAGAATTTTTTTATTGACTCATAGTCATCAAAAACTCCTCATTATTTTTAGTTTGTTTTATTCTTTGTTCCATGAATTCCATAGCCTCAATCGGATTCATATCAGCCAGATACTTACGCATTATCCACATACGCTGAATTGTATTTTCATCCAATAGAAGATCATCTCTTCTTGTAGAAGAAGTTACAAGGTCTATTGCCGGGAATATTCTTCTGTTGCTAATTCGTCTGTCTAATTGTAATTCCATATTACCGGTACCTTTGAATTCCTCAAAAATAACTTCATCCATTTTAGACCCGGTTTCTGTAAGGGCGGTAGCTATTATAGATAAAGAACCACCGTTCTCAATATTACGGGCTGCTCCAAAAAATCGTTTTGGTTTGTGCAGTGCGTTGGCGTCTACCCCGCCACTAAGTACTTTACCGGAAGCAGGTTGAACCGTATTGTAGGCTCTTGCCAGACGGGTAATGGAATCCAGAAGTATTACTACATCGTGCCCGCATTCTACCAGTCTTTTTGCCTTTTCCAATACAATATTGGCTACCCTGACATGTTCGGTAGCTTCTTTATCAAAGGTAGAAGCAACTACTTCACCGCTTACATTGCGCTGCATATCGGTAACTTCCTCAGGACGTTCATCTATTAAAAGAATAATCTGATATACTTCAGGATGATTTGCCGCTATAGCATTTGCTATATCCTTTAAAAGCATTGTTTTCCCAGTTTTTGGTTGAGAAACGATCATTCCCCGTTGTCCTTTTCCAATTGGTGAAAACAAATCAATAATTCGTGTAGAGAGGGTACTTTGACGTTCTGCCAGTTTAAATTTTTCCTGAGGGAATAATGGAGTCAGGTGTTCAAAAGAAACCCTGTCTCGTACTACCTGAGGGTCCATTCCGTTAATTTTATTAACCTTTATTAATGGAAAATATTTTTCACCTTCTTTTGGAGGGCGTACATTACCTAAAACAGTATCTCCTGTTTTTAAACCAAAGAGCCTGATTTGCGATTGAGAAACGTAAATATCATCGGGAGAAGAGAGATAATTGTAATCAGATGATCTAAGAAATCCATAACCATCCTGCATGATATCCAGAACGCCTTCGCTTTCAATAATACTGTCGAATTCGTATTCCGGCTGCTTGTATTTATTTTTCAGGTCCTTATCAAAATTACTGGTCTTACCATCCTGACCGTTCTTATGATGCTGAATCTTTTTGCCATGTGGGCCTTTGCTGTGCTGAGGTTTATTCTTTTGCTGCTCTTTAGAATCCTGATTTGAATGGCTCTTTTGATGCGAAACTTCATGTTTAGCTACCTTTTCGGTAGGAGCCTGGGTTTTGGGTGGAGCGCTCTTAAATCTTTCCTTAGCAACGTTGGGTCTATGTTGTTTTGGCGGAGTTTTTTCCGTTACTCCCACTGTAGTTGCTTGCACTGCTTTCACTTTAGTTGCTTGCACTGCTTTGGGATTACTGGCCTGTAAATCAAGAATTTGATAAACTAAATCCAGTTTCTTTAAGGTCTTGTATTTGGGGACACTTAATTCTTTTGCAATATCCTGAAGCTCAGGCAGCTTTTTTGCTTTTAAATCTGAAATCTCAAACATTGAGTATAAAATAAATTATAGTATATAAAAATTGAAGTATATAGTTTCTTTTGGGTATTACATGGGATTGAGACCCCAATAGGTAGGTGTTATATCTACTAACGCCACAATATTACAAATTATTTTAAACAAAACATCTGTTCTTACTTATTTAATTTATCTCCTTCCACTTTTGTTTTGGCAAATGATTCGCCAAAACAGGCTGTATTTATGCTGCTTGGGAATAATTGTTACCATTATCTTAGTCCACAGAAGCACTATTTTTATTTCAATTTTTATGGTAATGTTTTAAAAGACATGTACTTTTGCACTTCTATTTTTTCATAAACTTATGATTCAACGCATTCAAACCGTTTACTTAATTTTGGTCGCTCTGTTTACCGGCGCGTTGCCTTTTTATTTAAACCTTTGGACAGGGACTGAAGGAAATACTGTTTTTGCAAGAGATATTAGTTGGCTTGCATTGGTATATGCAGCTTCTTCCGCCCTGGCGGTTATCACCATTTTTTTATTTAAGAACCGAAAAAATCAATTTGTTTTTAACAGGTTGAATATAATATTGAATCTTTTTTTACTGGGATTTTTCGTTTACCGATCACTAAACTTATCCGGAGAGACCGCTGTTTCTGAGAAGGGTATTGGGATGCTGATTCCTGTATTTTCTATCGTTTTTTTGGTCCTGGCCAACAGGTCCATAAAGAAGGATGAAGATCTTGTAAAATCTGTTGATCGCTTACGTTGAACCTAACATCTTAGTAGTATTAGTGCGTGACCCTGAGGCAAGTTTATCTCTGCTTCAGGGTTTTACGTTATAAATAAAGGCTTTTTGGGCGCTTCCTACTTTGCCCTCAAAACTTTCGGGCTATGTAGAACCGGGCATTCGGTAGTCGCTTTGCGCCTAATGCACAAGAGCTCCAACAATACCTCATTCCCTAGCGCTTGCCCAACTCTATAACTTCAAGGTTCTTTATTTCTTCCCCGTCAATATCAAACCTGAGCATGGTCCTGATCTGATGAAAACCGTTCTTACCACAAGAACCGGGGTTCATGTGCAGTAGATTTAGCTTTTTATCCCACATTACCTTAAGAATATGAGAATGGCCCGAGATGAATAGTTTTGGTGGGTTCTTTTTGATCTGCTCCCTGATTCTCCTGTCATACCTATTGGGATAACCCCCAATATGGGTCATCCAAACATCCACATTCTCACATTTAAACCGGTCGTCCAAAGGAAATTCTTTCTGTAACCGATGATCATCAATATTACCATAAACGGCACGAACAGGTTTTAACGCGCCGAGGGCATCGGTAACATCAAAGGAGCCAATATCACCCGCGTGCCATATTTCATCCGCCTGGCTGGCATACTTAAGAATAGTGTCATCTAAAAAGCCATGGGTATCCGAAAGAAGTAAGATGCGGGTCATTTATTTCAGCAATTGTTTAAAAAGGCATTCAAGCACAATAAGTCCGTTGTATCTATTAAGAATCTGTTCAGATCAGCACAGGGGAGAAGGTCCTTAATTCTAAAGGCTATCTTCGCTATCTTTACCGCTCACAAAAATAGAATAATAGCTTGAGATATTTTGTAGCTTTTTCTTATTTCGGACAAGCCTACCACGGATGGCAGAGGCAGCCTAATGCATCATCTGTTCAACAGTTGATGGAAGAATCATTAAGTACATTGTTAAAATCTACCATAAGCCTTGTTGCCGCGGGGAGGACGGACACCGGAGTTCATGCAAAAAACATGTATGCGCATTTTGATTTTCAGGAAATCAAAGATTTAGCAGAACTCACCTATAGGTTCAATACCTTTTTACCGGAGGATATTGCTATTCAAAAGATTAGTGAAGTTCCTGAGGACGCGCATGCTCGTTTTGATGCCTTGGAACGCACTTATGAGTATTGGATAGTGCAGGAAAAGAACCCATTTTATAAGGATTCTGCATATTATATAAAACACATATTGGATATTCCTTCCATGAATAAGGCAGCAGCCATTTTATTGGAGTATGAGGACTTCAAATGCTTTTCCAAATCAAATACAGACGTTAAAACCTATCTGTGTAAAATTAAATCCGCATCCTGGAAAACTAAAAAAGATAAGCTCGTATTTACCATTACCGCAGACCGCTTTCTTAGAAATATGGTTCGTGCAATTGTGGGGACTTTAATAGATGTCGGACTCGGAAAAATAACACCTGAAGATGTTAAGACTATTATAAAAAGCAAGGATCGGCGAACTGCCGGTGCTTCCGTCCCGGCAAAAGGATTATATTTGACTAAAGTTTTATACCCTTCAACCATTCTGGAATTTAATGGATCAAGACACCGGAAAAGCATTTGATTTTAGATTATTCAATCGAGTATTAGCCTATACTAAACCCTATAGGTTAACTTTCTATGGTGTGGCCATTGCTGCTATTTCTATTTCTGCCTTTGCCGTATTAACTCCGCTTATTGTAGGTGAAATAATTGACGGTGCTGTTAAGCAAGCCGATTCGGAAAAGCTTTTATTCCTTATCCTCACCATGGCTGCCGTGCTTTTCGGGCAGGTAATCAGCCAGCTTTGCTTTAATTATTTCGCCAATTGGCTCGGAGAATCGGTAATCAGGGATATCCGGATTTACCTTTTTAAAAAAATGCTCGGGTTTAAAATGAAATATTTCGACAATTCTTCTATTGGGTTGCTTGTTACGCGCGCAGTAGCAGATTTGCAGCGTATAGGTGAGATTTTTAGTCAGGGTTTTTTTGTTATCGTATCCGACCTGCTTAAAATGATTGTAGTGGCCGTGGTAATGTTGGTTATCAATTGGAAATTAGCACTAATTGTGTTCGCTGTATTACCCGTAATTCTTTACGCCACCCGTTTATTTCAGCGTGCTATGAAGAAGGCCTTCATAGATGTTAGGGCTCAGGTTTCCAACCTCAATTCATTTGTCCAGGAGCGTATAACAGGAATGAAAATAGTACAGCTGTTTACAAGAGAAAAAATTGAAAGCGATAAATTTCGGGAAATTAATAAGAAACATATGAATGCCTGGCTAAAAACGGTGTGGTATAATTCTTTTTTCTTCCCTATCGCAGACATTGTTTCATCTATTACGGTAGGATTAATTGTTTGGTACGGGGGTCTTCAAAATGTTACCAGTATTGAACGAGATGAATACGGGATAATTTTTGCCTTTATACTTTTATCAAGCATGTTATTTCAGCCTCTAAGGCAGATAGCCGATAAATTTAATACGCTTCAAATGGGGATGGTAGCCGCAAACAGGGTTTTTAAAATTCTGGATACTGAGAGCAATATAGAGGATTTAGGGACTGTCGAGAAAGATCATGTACTCGGAAATATTAAATTTTCAAACGTTCACTTCGGTTACCTTGAAGATGAGGAAATTTTGCACGGCATCTCCTTTGATGTAAAAGTAGGTCAGACTGTTGCCATTGTGGGTGCTACAGGAGCCGGTAAATCAACCATTATTAATCTCTTAAATCGTTTTTACGAAATTAATTCGGGTGAGATCCTGGTAGATGATATAAATATCACTAATTACAAATTAGCATCTCTTCGCAGGAATATAGCAGTTGTACTACAGGATGTCTTTCTTTTTGCAGACACCATAGCCAAGAATATCTCCCTGGGAGACGAAACAGTGACATTAGAAAGTATTGAGGAGGCTGCAAAGCAAATTGGGGTGCATGAGTTTATCAACAGCTTGCCAGGTGGCTATCAGTACAATGTAAAAGAAAGGGGAACTATGCTTTCCAGTGGTCAGCGCCAGCTAATTGCTTTCTTGCGCGCCTATGTAAGTAATCCAAGTATATTGGTACTGGATGAAGCCACCTCCTCGGTAGACACTTATTCTGAGCAGTTGATCCAGAAAGCGACGGAAAAGATCACTTCCGGCAGAACTTCAATTATTATTGCCCACAGGCTGGCTACTGTGAAAAAAGCAGATAAAATCCTGGTCATGGATGCCGGTCGAATTCTTGAGAGCGGTACGCACAAGGAATTACTTAAAAAAGGAGGATATTACAACAAGCTTTACGAAGCTCAGTTTTTGGCTGAAGAAGTTGCCTAGCTAATGCGCTAAGTTTACTTTTTTACCGGTGTGAAATCCTCCATGGTAATTGTTCCTGTTGCAAAAAGAATGACATAAAACGCTATAATTATCCCTATATAACCAATAAAAGCCAAAATCAGAAAAAGAAACATTCTAAGAACAAATTGGCCAGCTCTAAATTTATGTATCCTTTGCATTACATATATTGAGTATGCTATCATCGCCGGGAGCATAATAGTAGATAGCTCCAGATAATTACTGGGAGCAACAATTATCATAGTCAGACCTATAGGAAAAGAAACAATACTCCAATGGGCTAAAGTATAGAAGAAAACAATAAGGTATTCTGCAAATACATATCCTTTCTTATTAAAAGTTAACCAACCCGCAATCCCAAAGATTGGGATAAATAAAACAAACACCAATGACGAAAAGTCGAACACGATGGGCATTATTTTTTGATTCAGTTCAGGATTTACTCCTTGATTGAAGACATCAAGGTCCATATTTACATCGAAAACTTTTTGTATCAAAAAAATTGTAAGACCGGAAAGAGTTAGGGCAATTCCCAGATAACTTAACGGATTCAGGTACTTTCTTCGAATACCTGAGATATAACCATCAATGACCTCTGCCGGCTTAGTAAATAAATGTATGAAGGTCCTGAAGAAAGTATTGTCAAGATCAAAAAAACGCTCAATAACCTCATGCCAGAGATTTTTAAATGTAAGTCTGTAGTGTATTACTTTGGCGCCGCAGTTAGGACAGAAATTAAAATCTGTTGGTAGAAGGTTTCTGCAATTTTTACACTCCATGGCTAGAGTAAGTCTAGTTTAATTTTATTAGACAGATCAGATAAGTCTTTGTAGGAAACAAATTCTCCATTGTTTATATAAGAGATCAATCCGGTTTCTTCGCTAAGAACTAGGGCAACGGCATCTGTTCGCTCTGTAATTCCAATAGCCGCCCTGTGCCTCAGCCCAAAACGCAAAGGAATATTACGTTCATTAGATAATGGCAATATGACTCTTGTAGCCGTAATTTGGTTGTTTTCAATAATGGCAGCACCGTCGTGTAACGGACTATTTTTATAAAAGATACTTTCAATTATGGGTTGATTCACTTCCACATTCATAGCGTCTCCTGAAGATTTTACAAAATCTAAAGAATTACTTCGCTTTATTACTAAAATGGCACCCGTCCTGCTTCTGCTCATTTTATCGCACGCTTTAAGAACAGCATCAATATCGAGTTTTGAGGTAACGCCTTCTTGTTTTAAAAATTTAAATCTTTTTACAAAATTCCGGTTTCTGGCAAAATTAGTTGAACCAATCATTAGAAGGAATTTTCTAATTTCCTGTTGGAAAACAACAATTAGTGCAATTAATCCCACAGACATAAATCCACCTACCACGCTACTTATCATTTTCATATCCAGCAATTGGGTTAATTTCCAAAAACCCCAGACAATAACAATTCCAATAAAAATATTGATAGCGACCGTGCCCCGAACAAGTTTATAGATATAATAAAGAAGTATAGCCACAAGGAGGATGTCTATAATGTCGGTGATTTTAAAATCCAGAAAGTTAAAAAAGTCCAATCCTTGTAGTTTTTGTAAAATTAGAAAAAATAGATAAACAAAAAATTAATCTTCAGCTTGCTTTAATGCTTCCAATAATTCAATGCACTCTACTGCTTCTTTAACGTCATGAACTCGTAAAATATTGGCGCCTTGGGTCAGTGCATAGGTATTTAGGACTGTGGTACCATTTAAAGCCTTGTTAGCACTGGTGCCTAATGTTTTATAAATCATAGACTTTCTGCTTAAACCAACGAGTATTGGTAAACCAAAAGTCTTTAAGAGATTCAGATGTTTCAAGATTGTAAAACTTTGAAATGTATTCTTGGCAAACCCAAATCCAGGATCCAGGATTATATCATTTATTCCAAAAGATTTGGCGCGAGCTACTTTTTCAGACAAAAAATAAAGGACTTCTTCTAAAAGTCTATCATATTGTATTTGTTGAGTCATGTTCTGTGGATTACCTTTCATATGCATCATTACATATGGTACTTTAAACTCGGATATGGTTTGTATCATATTGGGATCCAAATTTCCTGCTGAAATATCATTGATCATTGCTGCACCATTTTCCAGACAACGACGGGCTACCTTACTTCTAAAAGTATCAATAGACAAATAGACATCCGGAAAATTGTTTATTAACAGATCTACAACAGGCAAAATTCTTTTTAATTCTTCTTCTTCAGAAATGTCGGGTGCATTGGGCCGCGAACTGTAGGCGCCCAAATCTATAAAAGCGGCTCCTTCATTTAGTAATTTTTCTGTTTGCTTCAATATAGAAGCCTCATCCTTATATCTTCCTCCGTCATAAAATGAGTCCGGAGTTACATTTAAAACCCCCATGACTTTGGGCTTTTTTAAATCAATCAGGGTGCCTTTACAATTTATTGTCATAGGTTTTTTTTAAGCTATTTGGATCGTAATTTATTTTGAAGACCAAGATTAAACTCCGAACTTTGAGGTTTCCATTATTTTGGGTGAAATTTACGCAAATTAGAACAATCTACATGCAGCATACCTCCGAACAGTACGATGCCATTATAACTTCTTGCAGGGACTTATTTTCAAAGAAAATGAAAGATTATGGAAGTGCCTGGCGAATATTGAGGCTCCCTTCTTTAACAGATCAAATTTATATTAAGGCTCAACGCATCAGAAGTTTGCAGGAAAATGAAGTCCGAAAAGTAGATGAGGGGGAAAAATCTGAATTTATTGGGATTATTAACTATGCCATTATGGCCCTTGTACAATTAGAAAAGGGAGTCGCACAGGAACCCGATCTGTCATCTGAAGAAGCCATCAAATTATACAACAAGCATATTGGAATTACAAAATCCCTAATGGAGAAAAAGAATCATGACTATGGGGAGGCCTGGAGAGATATGCGCATAAGTTCATTGACGGATTTGATTATTCAAAAATTATTAAGAGTAAAGCAAATAGAAGATAATAAAGGTAAAACTTTGGTTAGTGAAGGAATTGAAGCCAACTATCAGGATATTATAAATTATTCTGTTTTCGCCCTGATTCATATGAACGAATTTAATGATTAAAAAATTCTAAAAAATTTGATGAAACACTTAGTAGGAATTTCTAGGGTAATTGTTGGAGTTTTATTTATTATCAGTGGTTTTATAAAGCTTAATGATCCTGTTGGGTTTTCGTTCAAATTAGAGGAATACTTTAGTCAGGGCGTACTCGATTTACCTTTTTTAATGCCTTATGCATTGGCCATTTCTATTTTTGTGGTCATTTTTGAGGTAGTTTTAGGGGTATTCTTACTTATGGGCTATAATAAGAGATTCACACTTTGGAGCCTTCTGCTCATGATCTTGTTTTTCACTTTTCTTACTTTTTATTCTGCATATTTCAATAAGGTCACGGATTGCGGCTGTTTTGGTGATGCCATAAAACTGACACCGTGGGAATCCTTCACAAAAGATGTTGTTCTTCTGGGGCTCATTCTTATTCTATACTTTGGAAGAAGACATATTAAGCCACTTTTAAGTCTGCGTGCAAGACAGATTATCGCTTTAGCGTCTGTAGTGCTTTGTATTGTCTACGGAAATTATGTACTTAATCACTTGCCTGTAATAGACTTCAGAGCATACAAGATAGGAGCTAATATAGAAGATGGGATGGAGGTACCCGAAGACGCTCCCAAAGCCGTGTTCGAATATGCGTGGAAGTTTGATGTGAATGGAGAAGAAAAAGTACTGGTGACTAATGGGGATTACCCCGATGCAGATGGAGAATTTATTGGTGTGGAGACGAAGGAAATACAGAAGGGATATGAACCACCTATACACGATTTTACTATTGAGCAACAAGGTGAAGATTTTGCATCTTTGTTAATGCAAGAATCAAAATTATTAATTTTAGTTGCCTACGATCTCGCTAAAAGTGACTATAAGGCATTTGAAAAAGTTAAACCAGTTTCCGATAAAGCTATTGAACAAGGATATAAAGTTATAGGAATGTCAGCATCTAATGAGGAATGGACCAATAAGATTATTGAAGAATACAAGCTGGGATTTGAATTTTATTTTACAGATGAGACTACCTTAAAGACCATAGTCAGGTCTAACCCGGGACTTTTAATCCTTGAAAAAGGTACTATAACTCAAAAAGTGCACTATAATGATATTGAGGATTTGGAGTTTAATTAAATTTATTCTGTACACCAAGGAAACGAATCCTGATTAATAATTAGAAGTAAACAACCTATATTGTAAACATAAAAGAACTGAAAATGAGAAGTAAAATTGTTGCCGGAAATTGGAAAATGAATAAGAACTTAAGTGAAACACAAGTATTATTGGGAGAGATATCGGATAAATTGCCGGATACTGAAGCGGAGGTTATTGTAGCTCCTACATTTGTAAATCTGGCAGAAACAGCCCGTACTCTCAAATCAACAGACATAAAAGTAGCCGCCCAAAATATGCATTATGCAAAAAGCGGAGCCTTTACCGGTGAAATTTCGGCTGATATGCTTCTAAACATCAATGTAGATACTGTAATTATCGGACATTCAGAGCGAAGGGCTTACTTTGGAGAAACAGACGAACTTTTGGCTAAAAAAGTAAAGGCAGCATTGGAAAATAAAATGCGCGTAATATTTTGCTTTGGTGAAGAATTGGAAGAGCGAAAGGCTGGTAATCATTTTAAAGTAGTAGAATCCCAGCTAAAAAACGGCCTTTTTGAATTACCTGCCGATGTATGGTCGAAAATTGTGCTTGCCTATGAACCGGTTTGGGCTATTGGCACAGGAGAAACCGCTTCCCCGGAACAAGCACAGGAAATGCATGCTTTTATCAGGAAGACCATTACCGAAGCATATGACGCCTCAATAGCAAATGAAGTATCCATATTATATGGAGGTAGTGTTAAACCCGCTAATGCCCGCGAGATATTCTCAAAACCCGATGTAGACGGAGGTCTAATAGGAGGGGCTGCTTTGGTGGCAGATGACTTCATTGCCATTGTAAAGGCAATCTGAACCTAAATGCAAGAACTCTTTCTGGAATAGCGGTTTAAAATAAAGCCATTACAACCGGCTACGGATATCTTAATTGCTGAACTGAGTGAACTGGGTTTTGACAGTTTTGTGGAAACAAAGGACGGACTGCTGGCCTATGTGAAAAAGGAAACCTGGAATCCTATAGCATTGCGTAATGTTCAAATCCTTTCCGATGAAAAATTTAGGATTGATTATGATGTAGTTGAAATAGAACAGGAAAACTGGAATGAACGCTGGGAAAAGAATTTTGAACCCATCAACGTGGACAACCAATGCGTTGTAAGAGCACCATTCCATGATATTCCGGATGTATGTTATGATATAGTCATTACACCTAAGATGAGTTTTGGAACAGGGCATCATGAAACTACCCATATGATGCTTCAACTGGTTTTGGCACTCGATTTCACAGGTAAATCTGTATTGGATATGGGATGCGGAACTGGTGTTTTGGCCATTCTGGCCGCTATGAAAGGCGCCAGCTCCGTAGATGCCATAGATATAGATAACTGGAGTTATCTGAATGCCCGGGAAAATGTTGTCGGAAACAATTGTGAGCAGATAAATGTGTTTGAAGGTGATGTAAGTTTATTGAGAAATCAAAATTATGATATTATCATGGCGAATATTAATCGCAATATTTTACTTGTGGATATTCCCATATATGTTGACCACCTCAAAAAAGGAGGAATATTACTTTTAAGTGGTTTTTATAAAGAGGATATTCCCTTAATTTCAAAAGAATGTGAGGCAAATGGACTTTCATTTCAAGAAAATTTGGAAAAAAATAACTGGGTTGCCTCAAAATATGTATTTTAGTTACACAAACACCTGTCTATATGAGTACTAAGGAAAAAGTCTCCGAAGAACTACTTTTGGATGAGGAGACGGTTAAAAATAACGAAATAGTTCTATTCAATGATGATGTGAATACTTTTGAACATGTCATACACACATTAATCGATGTTTGTGAACATACACCGGAACAAGCGGAGCAATGTTCATTAATAGTTCACTACAAAGGTAAATGTACCGTTAAAACCGGAGAGTATAAGGAATTAGAACCTCGCTGCAGCAGATTACTGCAAGCAGGATTAAGTGCAGAGATCGTTTGAGTTCCAATATGCTTACGGAATAATTAGTGATATAATATTCTTTTCTTAACTTTAAAAAGAATAGTTCCTCTTTATACGCTTAGTTTGAGAATTACCTTTATTCTACTGTTATTATTTTGCAATTTTCTGGTTTATACTCAGGAATTACCTCCTATTCAGAATTATGCACCCTATGATTACGGCGCAGGAACACAAAATTGGGCAATTTCTCAATCCGACGAAAAGTTGATTTATGTAGCCAATAATGAGGGTTTGCTTGAATTTAATGGGGCGCAATGGAAATTGTATCCTTCTCCCAATGGCACTTTAATAAGATCTGTCCATGTGGTTGATGATTTGATTTATACCGGGTGCTACATGGAATTTGGCTATTGGAAAAGAAATAAATTTGGCGATTTAGATTATTTTTCCCTCTTAGGTCAGCTAGATGAAGACTTGATAGAAGATGAGCAATTCTGGAATATCCTGGAATACGAAAAATGGTTGCTATTCCAGACTTTAGATCGCATTTATATTTATAATACCGAGGATAAAACTTTTGATATCCTCCCTTCCAAAACTGTAAGGGCAAAAATTTTCAAAGTAGAAGGAACCATTTATTTTCAAAAAGACAATGAAGGTATATTCAGAATTGAAAATGGCCAATCCGTCCTTGTCTCTAATGATCCGGTAGTAAAGAGTAATATTATTATTGGTGTATTTCCTATTGATAAAGAGTTATTAATACTTACTGAGGGTAGTGACTTCTATTATCTTAATTCTGAAGGTCTTAAAAGATGGGATACCGAAATGAGCAAGGAAATGGCATCTATAAATGTTTATAGTAGCTTACAGCTTAAAGATGGCAGCTTTATTTTAGGGACAATTTCAAACGGTATTTATCATCTGGATTCTAAGGGTCGGATAATCAGAAAAATTAACCAGGAGAAAGGCTTGAACAATAATACGGTACTTACAATTTTTGAGGATACTGAGAACAATTTATGGCTTGGATTGGATAATGGGATAAGCTCTATAGATTTAGATTCTCCATTTAATGAATATATTGACAAAATAGGAAAGTTAGGGGTAGTATACGCTTCCATAATATTTGATAATAAACTTTACCTGGGCACAAATCAGGGCTTGTTTTATAAAAAACTGAATGAGGAAGGTGAATTTGAGTTTATTGAAAATACTATAGGACAGGTATGGTGCCTAAGATCTATTGATAATACATTGTTCTGTGGGCATAATGAAGGAACCTTTATTATTGAGGATGACCAGGCAAAACAAATATCAGATTTTCCAGGCACCTGGGATTTAAAAATCACAGGTGAAAATCCAAATTTGATACTACAGGGAAATTATTCCGGGTTGAGCGTTCTTGAGAAATTAAATGATGAATGGAGGTTTAGAAATAAAATAGAAGGATTTGATATTTCGAGCCGGTTTGTTGAATTAATTGAGGAAAATCAAATATTAGTGAATCATGAATACAAGGGGATTTTCAATATTTCTGTTGATAAGGATTTAAAAAGAGTACTTAATATTGAAGAAGAGACATCAAAAGGTATTGGATCCAGCCTGGTTTCTTATAATGGCAATCCTTTGTATACAACTAACAATGGGGTATTTAAATATGAGAGAAACCAAAAAAAGTTTATCCTGGACACCCTGTTAACAGGTAAATTATTTAATCAGGATGAAGGAATAATTGGTGTATTAAATGCCGATAATAAGGCAAATAGGTTATGGGGATTTACGGAATCCAACATTGTTTATGTTACCCCCGGTAAATTTAATAACGAGCCACAAGCCGTCAGAATACCGGTTCCAAATAATTTTAGAAGAGATCTGGGAGTCCCGGGATTTGAGTCTATTACACCCCTGAGCGAAAGACATTACCTGATAGGAATTTCCAATGGATATATAACATTGGATTTAGATAAAATAAAACCGCAAGAATATACAATCAATATTAATTCAATTTCCAAGGAATTCTATAATCATCCAAGTGACAGAATTTCGATTGAGGAGGGTAATGAAATTGAATATGAAGACAATAACCTTAATTTTTCATACGCGGTAGCTGAGTATGATAAATATTCAGAAGTATATTATCAATATAAATTAGATGGAATTTACGACGATTGGAGCAGTTGGTCTTCAACATCTGAAATATCATTCAATAATTTACCCTATGGAACCTATAACTTCAGTGTTAGAGCAAAAGTTGGTAATACACTCACTAATAATACAGCTTCTTACTCTTTCAGGGTTAAAAGACCGTGGTACCTTTCCAATATGGCAGTTTTGGGATATATTCTTCTAACATTATTTATTGCGTTTTTAATTCATAAGGCATATCGGCACTATTACCACAAAAAACAGAATCGTCTGCTTCAGGAAAATAGAAAGAAACTGAAACGGAAAAAGTTAAAAGCACAGAAGAAGATTATCCAAATGAAAAATGAGCAGTTGAAATCAAAGATTGATAGTAAAAATCGTGAATTGGCTGTCTCAACCATGAGCATAATTCGCAAAAACGAGTTTCTCAATGCTATTAAGGATCAATTGAGGGACTCTGAGAGTACAGATCAGGTTAAATCGGTAATAAGAACAATAGATCGCAATATAAATAATTCAGATGATTGGAAATTTTTTGAAGAAGCATTTAATAATGCGGACAAGGGGTTTCTCAAAAAAATAAAAAAATTACACCCGGAATTGTCTTCAAACGACCTTCGCTTGTGTGCTTACCTTAGATTGAATCTGTCGTCTAAGGAAATTGCTCCATTATTAAATATATCGGTTCGCAGTGTGGAAGTTAAACGATATCGTTTGCGTAAAAAGATCAATCTATTACACGAAGAAAACTTAACGGACTACATATTAGATCTTTAACTTATCACAACATTCAACAAAAATACCACAACATTACCTATACAAAGTACAAAATTTATGAATTTAGTTAGCTTGCTAATACTTCAATAAAATAGCATACCCGTAATATTTAAGGGATATTTTTGAGAATATAATAAAAACACTACAAGTTTTTTATTATGTATGTTTTTTGTATAGGTCTTATATGGCAAAAACCATTTTATAAACCATATATTGCCTCATCAAAAAATACTACACATGAAGTACTTTGTTTTATTTCTTACCCTCCTCTGTTGCACGTCTGAACTTTGGAGTCAGGACTTAACCATAAGCGGTATTGTAAAGGATGCAGTTCTAGATCAGCCCTTGCCGGGGGTAAATGTTATTGTTAAGAACGAAACAAGAGGCACCACAACAGATTTTGATGGAAATTTTATTATTGAGAATATCAGTGTAGGAGATATTCTTGAATTCTCGTATTTGGGCTATATTAAACAGGAAGTAACAATTCAAAATTCCAATCCGCTTGCTATTGTTATGCAGGAAGATGTTAGTGCATTAGATGAGGTCATTGTTGTGGGTTATGGAACACAAACCAAAAAAGAACTTACGGGAGCAGTCTCCGTTGTAGGTTCGGAAAGTATTGAAGAATTAAATCCAACTCGAATAGAACAAGCCCTTCAGGGACAGGTTGCCGGGGTGCAGGTTACTGCAGAATCTGGTTCACCGGGTAGTGGTTCAAATATCCGAATTCGTGGTATTTCTACCAATGGGGATAACAGACCCTTAATTTTGGTAGACGGAAACGTTATCGAAGACTTGAGTGTTATTAATCCAAGTGATATAGAAAGTATTAATATTCTTAAGGATGCCACAGCAGGTATTTATGGTGTAAGGGCTGCTAATGGGGTAATCCTGATAACTACTAAAACAGGTAAGCGCAACACGGAATTGAAATTTAATTATGATGCCTGGGGAGGATTTCAGCAAACCTCCAGACAAATTCCGGTTTTGGATGCTACGGAATATGCTATCATTGTCAACGAAGCTTTTGCAGCTGGCGGAGGAAGCTCGCCTTATCCGGATGTTTCTCGTTTAGGAAGAGGCACCGATTGGCAAGATGAAGTATTCCAGACAGCTCCGATAATTAACCAAAATATTACTGTAAGCGGCGGTGGTGAGAAAACAACATTTTCTGCTGCATCGTCTTATTTAACTCAGGATGGAATTGTAGGAGGTCCTAAGGCTAATTTTAGAAGATATACTACCAGAGTTAACTTAAATTCGGAAATTTTTGAAGATTTCAATGTGGTGGCCAACCTCCTATACACCGGCACGAATCGTAAAACCCTTCCTGAAAACGCTTTAGGATCAGTACTGTTTAATGCACTGAATAATGCACCTACTTTTGCAGTTAAAGATAGGAATGGAAATTTTACACTTGCTGAGGGACTTGGTAATGAAGTAATTAATCCTCTCGCTCAGGTTGCAAATACCTTTAATCAGACTAATGTAGACAAGAAAAGAAAAAAAATAGGAGCGAGCTATAAGTTTCTTGAAGATTTTACGGCAGAGGCCAGT
>NZ_CAMYIP010000116.1 GCF_947258525.1 uncultured Eudoraea sp. | reverse complement strand
AGCAACGAGTCACTATGTCACAGAAGATCTCGATGAAGGACCCATCATTGAGCAGGATGTCGTCCATGTCGATCACGCACATTCTATCGATGATCTTATAATTAAAGGGCGTGATCTTGAAAAAATGGTCCTGGCAAGAGCCATCAAGAAACATTTGAAACGGAAAGTAATGGTATACAATAATAAGACCATTGTATTTAAATAAACCTAAAGTTCCTAATCCATATCCTGATTGGCGCAGCCTCGCTCCAAAAGTTTTCACCAATGGTTTGCTCTGGCCCAAGAACAAAGGAAAGGTTCTATAAAAATTTAAAGTTTTATTTCTTCAACATCTACTTATTTCTTCTAAAATTATCTTTATCTTATCGTCTCAAAAAACAACTAAAAACAAGATAAAATGAAGGTAATAAATAGTGAAATAACGCAATATTGGGTGCACTTTCAATCCGGAGGTGCTGAAAAAAATCGCGTATACCCCCGTGCTCTAATTAAATGTTATCACGATGATGATTTTATTCTTCAGATAAATTTCTATCCGGATGGCAAAACCCTAGCTCCCAATAATTATGACAAACGGAATAAGTTGGTGTATTTGCGCTATCCAATGTCAATGTATCCCAGTGTTTTGGATATTTTGAGAAATGAAAAACCCATTTATTTCAGTTATAATTTGAATTTGAATATGGGCCATGTTCGGACTGGAAAAGAACCTATCGGCGAAGGAGAAATGGATGCTGATTTTAACTCCTGATTTAAAAACACATAGATTTTTTGGTAAACGACAACCTAGTCCATGGGTAGTTCAGCCTATTGGACGACAACTTTTAGGTGTAGTAGTTCATTTTTATCTATGAATTGATCTTTATTCTGATCATTCCACAAAGCCATAAAAAATCTATCAAAAGCGCTAATAGGCTTCTTCTCCCCACTTACTTGTAATGAGTTTACTGTAAATGTGGATTTACCCTCTTCTGTAATTTTGGCTCCGTGCGTTTCATTCAATGAAGCCGCTTCATCGGGTCCAATAGGAAGGTAATCTGCATTTCCTTCCATGGCTAAAAATTTAAAAATGAAAAAATAGGAGTTAAAATCTGCATTGATATCTGTTTCCGCTTTCGTATGCAAAAAAAGATCTTCAGTTAAGCCGGCGCAAACCATGAGTTCCTTTCCTTCAAATTCCAAGGTAAAAGATTCTGGTTGAATGGTCACTTGATGAAAGTTCTTAGAATCTACTTTTTCCAGTTCAAGAACGCTAGACTGGCGAATATTGACCTGCGCAAATAAGCTTCCACAACCCAATACTATTAATAGGGTTATTAAAATGGCATTCTTCATGTTATTTGTCCTTTAATAAATTGATAATCTCATTATTCTGTAATTCAATTGCCTTTTGTAAACATGTCGTACCATATATGTTTGGTCGATCTTTATTGGCACCATATGCCAGAAGTTTTTGAACCACTTCATTTTGCTCCGCGGAAACGGCTATAAATAAAGCAGATTCGCCCCTGGTCCCTCTAACATTAAGTAAGGCTCCATTGTCAACCAACATATCTACAACTTCGGAATGCCCGTTTAATGAAGCAAACATTAATGCCGTTGCCCTGTGCTTGCTGTCTTGCTGATTCACATCTGCACCATATTCAAGAAGGAGTTCAACAATTTCCAAATAGCCATTGGATGCTGCACGTTGCAAGGGGAACACTTTGTCCAATTCAGATTGCTGGTTGGGATCTGCGCCTTTTCTCAATAAAACCTCTACTATTGCGAGATAGCCTCCCTGACAAGCATAAAGTAAAGGTGACCATCCCCTTTTAGGTTCCTTATAATTAATTAGTGCACCTTTATTTAAATATTTTTTGACGCTTGACGGTTCATTATTAAGCACCGCCTGCTGTAATTTATAAGTAGCTTTTGGCTGACTTATTTTACACGCGGACAAATTGATTAATATGATTAAGGCGAATAACAAGGTATTCTTCATGATCAAAGAATATTACTACAGAGAATTCCAACTAGCATTTACAATTATCCAGAACATTGATTTAAAGTCTCATCTATAAAAACGATGTAGAAAAAATATTGTTGTAAAGTAATTTTTTAATAGGTACTCTTTTTAACTGTAGCCCTAAAATAAAATGCCTCAAAACGAATGGCAATTAAATCTTTTAAATAAAAAGACGCCTATATTATAATAGTATATCCGTTTTAGTATTGAATTCCATCTTATTAAGAATACCTGCCCAAACCCCTAAATTTTATTGAAATCTCAGGCTGAAATCTCGATAAAATACGCCTAACATCGCCCAAGTGTTTTTGAGGTTTCATACGCTCGTCGATGATTTTTTGCACTTAATCAGGGTTTTTGTCGAATACCGAGAATTAATTGGTTTTCAGCGATTTAGAACCTAGATACCCCTGTCATGCTGCGTTT
>NZ_CAMYIP010000115.1 GCF_947258525.1 uncultured Eudoraea sp. | reverse complement strand
TAGAATCCTGAGCTTGAGCAGCTACTCCGATAAAAAGAACAAAAATTAAAGTTACAATCGTTTTCATCACTTGGGGCGTTTTATATATATAAAACGCCCCAGATGCATCTCATCCCGGTTGTAATTCGTCGAAAAACCCTTATTTTTCGGTATCTGACAAAAACATGGATGAAGTGCAAAAAAGTGTCGATGAACGGATCAAACCCCTAAAACACCTAAGCGATATTTTGTGTATTTAACCGATAAAAGGGGGTGTGATTTTAAGCAATAAATTGGGGTCCGGGCAATTTTTTTGATATCTGGCCAGGTCTTTTTGACTACAAACCCCGGGATAATCTCCCATAAATCCGTCTATATCTCTTATAATCTGGAAATGAAGATGGGGAGCATAGTTTACATTAATTTTAGTATCCCCAAGGGTCGCAAGTACTTCTCCGGTCTTGAATTCCTTGTTTTTATGGATTCCATGGATTGAATCTATTGATAAATGACCGTATAAGGTGTAGAATTGTATTCCGTTCAATTTATGTCTCAAAATAATAGTGGGGCCATAATCGCCGGATATTGCATTATTCTTAAAACTGTCTACTGCACCTCCCAAAGGGGCAATAACATTCGTGCCGGCTTTAGCCCAAAAATCTATACCCAGGTGAATATTACGCGCCTCTTCCCCTTTTCCAACAAATCCCGGACTCTTAATATAAAGGTTCCGCCTTTCTAAATATCCTCCGTATGCTACAGCATGTGGGTCATAGTTCACTATCTTGTCAATATATTCCTGACAAACAGATGGATTGCTTATATCAAGGTTTTCCAGATCTTTATTGAATACTGATAAATCAATTGGAATATATTTACCAATAGGAATTTTTCTGTCCATAACAGTTCGTGGCCCTTCAGTGTGGTTTAGAAGTACATTCTCAAACAAATTCATAGTAATTCACATTATAGGTTTAGAAACTTTAGTTATATAGTACATTAAATCATTAATTAACAGGTCTTTAACCTCATTTGAATAAAGATTTATTGATTTTTGAAAAAAATTCGAAAAATGAAATATCTGAAATTAGGCATATTACTTGCCATAGCTATGTTTACCACAAGTTGCGAATCTAAAATTAAAAATAAAACAGAGCCAGCCAAAGAAGTAGTATTGGTTGAAAAATATTCCAAACAAGATCTTCAAGATTACGAAACCGCATATTTTGCCAGTGGATGCTTCTGGTGTGTTGAAGCCATATTCGAGAGTGTAAAAGGAGTGAAGGAAGTGATCTCCGGTTATTCTGGTGGAACTGAAGAAAATCCGACTTACGAACAGGTAGGTTATGGGAAGACTTCCCATGCGGAAGCAGTTGAAGTTTATTACAACCCCAAAGAAATATCCTACTTTGAGCTTGTACAGGTATTTTTTGGATCCCATGACCCAACGAGCCTCAATCAACAGGGCCCGGACAGAGGTACGCAATATCGCTCTATTGCCTTCTATAAGAATCCCGAAGAGAAAAAGATCATAGAAACCTATATGGCAGCCCTCGAGGAAAGTGGCAGGTACCAGGATCCCATTGTTACTGAAGTTACTGCATTTACCAAATTTTACGATGCAGAGGACTACCATCAGGATTACGAAAGAAAAAACCCAAATAATTCCTATGTCCGAAATGTTTCAATTCCCAGGTTAAATCAATTTAAAAAGAATTTTCCTGATTATCTTAAAGAAGAGGCACACTAAGCAATTTACCAGGATTTTAAGATTCTGATTAAAAGCGACTTTTTTGAGTTGCTTTTTTTTATTTGTAAATGTTACCACCTATATTTAAACAACCTAAACACAAATCCAACACCTAATGGAAAAATTAAAAAACACCCATTTTTACAAAATAACAATACTATTTCTATTGCTTACCTCACTGGGATGCTCAGATTCCAAAAAAGACAATACACCCTGGATCTCTTTGTTTGATGGAGAAACGCTTAATGGCTGGACAATTAAGGGCGGAGAAGCGCAATATGAAGTGAGAGATGAAATAATTGTAGGTATTACTGTACATAACACCCCAAACACTTTTTTAACTACGGACAAAATGTATGGCGATTTTATTCTGGAATTAGATTACAAGGTAGATTCCTCCATGAATTCCGGGATTCAAATCCGAAGCAATAGCTTTCCACATTACCGCAATGGGCGTGTCCATGGTTACCAGGTAGAAATAGATCCTTCAGAAAGGGCGTGGAGTGCCGGAATCTATGACGAAGCCAGAAGGGGCTGGCTTAATACTCTGGAAAATAATCCAAAGGCGCAACAAGCATTCAAACAAAATGACTGGAATCACTATAGGATTGAAGCCATTGGGGATACGCTTAAAACCTGGATTAATGATGTCCCCGCCTCATATTTGATAGACGAGAAAACGAGTAGCGGCTTTATAGGACTGCAAGTGCACAGCATTGGAAAAGAGAAAAAGGCAGGAACTGAAATTCAATGGAAAAATATTAATATCCTTACGGACAGTCTTGGCAAATACTCAAGGAAAAGTCCGCTTACACCAATTATTACCAAAAACCAACTCACGATAGACGAAGAAAAAAATGGCTGGAAACTCCTATGGGATGGATCTACTACTGAAGGTTGGCGGGGTGCTCGTCTCGATGATTTCCCTGATAAAGGATGGATCATGGAGAATGGTGAGCTTATAGTATTATCATCAGGCGGTGAAGAATCTGCAGCGGGTGGAGATATTGTGACTAAGGACCTTTATGGTAATTTTGAGCTTCAGCTAGATTTTAAACTTACAAAAGGCGCCAATAGCGGAATTAAATATTTTGTTGATACGGATATTAATAAAGGCCCGGGATCATCTATTGGTCTGGAATACCAAATTCTGGATGATGAAAATCATCCGGACGCCAAGTTGGGCAATCATGAAGGGAGCCGAACCCTGGCATCCTTATATGATCTCATTAAAGTAGATCCGGATAAACCTGTGAATCCTGTTGGGGAATGGAACCATGCGCGTATCCTGTCTAAAGACAACCATGTGGAACATTGGCTAAATGGCATGAAAGTCCTGGAATACGAACGAAAAAGTGATACTTATAGGAAATTGGTTGCTGAAAGTAAATATAAAGTATGGCCCAATTTTGGTGAAGCAGATGAAGGCCACATATTGCTGCAGGACCACGGTGATCGTGTTGCATTCAAAAATATTAAAATAAGACCAATCCAAAGCGAATAAACCATGACTACAAGACGAGATTTTATTAAAAAAACCACCGCTGGCAGTGCAGCCATTACCTTAGGTAGTCTTGTGCTCCCAGGAAGTGTGAAGGCTGGTGTATTAGGAGCAAATGATCAATTGCAAGTAGCCGTTATTGGCGTAAGAAGTCGTGCTAAAGCTCTCACAATGGGAATTTCAAAAAGTCCGAATGTAAAGATCATTTACAATTGCGATGTAGATGATACCATTATCGAGGCTCATAATATCTGGTGTCAGGAAAAAATTGGCTATGTTCCTAAAGTGGAAAAGGATTTCAGAAAAATGCTGGAAGACAAAGACGTAGATGCCGTATTCATAGCAACTCCCGAACATTGGCATGCCCCTATGGCTATAATGGCCTTACAGGCAGGAAAACATGTCTATGTTGAAAAACCCTGCAGTCATAATCCTCATGAGAATGAATTGTTGGTTGCAGCCCAAAAAAAATACGGTAAGAAAGTACAAATGGGTAATCAACAACGTTCCGCCAGAACTTCTATTTCTGCAATAAAGGATATTAGAAACGGTATTATTGGAAATGTATATAAAGGAGAAGCCTACTACTCTAATAGCCGTTCATCTATAGGAAATGGCGTTGATATTGCGGTACCACCTACCTTAGACTGGGATCTCTGGCAGGGACCAGCTCCGCGAAAAGCATATAAAGATAATATTCACCCATACAATTGGCATTGGTTCCGAAACTGGGGAACCGGCGAAATTCATAACAACGGTACACATGAAATAGATATTTGCCGATGGGCCTTGGGTGTTGATCTCCCTGAAACCGTTACTTCTTTTGGAGGCAAATACGCCTACGATGACGATTGGCAATTTCCGGATAACCAACAGGTGACATACACATTCAGTGAAAATAAATTCATCACGTGGAATGGTCATAGCCGCGGTGTTATGAAACCGGAGCAACCCGGAAGAGGTGCCACCATTTATGGTAGTAAGGGTACCATAGAACTTAGTAGAGATAGTTATAAATTATATGACTTAGATGGCAGACCCATCAAATTTGAATTTGAAACAGGAGGAAGTGCAACAATAGACACTATGGGTGCGGGCGATTTGGATGGTATGCATATTGCAAATTTCTTTAATGCCATTAGGTTAGATGAGACTCAAAACTCACCAATATCAGATGCCAGTATAACTACGATGCTTTGTCACCTGGGTAATATGGCTCAGGATGTCGGAGAAACACTAAATATTGACACTACTACAGGTAAAATCCTAAATAATAAGAAAGCAATGGCTTCCTGGAAAAGGGATTATGAAAAAGGCTGGGAACCAAAATTATAAGTAAGATATATATGAAGCGTAGAGAATTTGTGATCAAAAGCGGTCTGGCAACTGCCTCTATTGGTACTGCAAGTTTTATGGCATCCGGGATGGTATCTCCCGGAAAAGGTACAGATATAATAAATATTGGAGTAATTGGTACCGGAGATCGCGGAGGCGGACTTATAAACGTAATGAATAATATTCCTGAGTTAAACGTGATATCCTGCAGTGATATATTGCCATTCAGACTTCAGAAAGGCATTGCAAATACATCCGGAAAAGCAAAAGGATATTCGGATTACCGCAAGCTTTTGGAACAAAAAGATATAGACGCTGTTATAATTGCAACTCCTTTTAATACACATTCGCAAATAGCAATGGAAGCTATTGATGCAGATAAGCACGTTTTTTGTGAAAAAACTTTAGCCAAAGGCTTTGATGGTATAATCCAATTAAGAAACAAGGTAAATAGTTCAGATAAGATCTTCCAGACCGGACATCAATACCATAGTTCGCGTTTATATACCCATGTCGTAGATCTTATCCAGAATGGAAAAGTTGGTAAAGTTACCGCTATTGAATGTCAATGGAACCGAAATGGAAACTGGAGAAGGCCTGTAACTGACCCTTCCTTGGAAAGAGCCATAAACTGGCGCATGTATCGTGAATATTCTGGTGGTTTAGTTGCCGAATTATGTTCTCACCAGATTGATTTTACGAATTGGGTATTAAACGCAACTCCCGAACAAGTATTGGGTGTTGGTGGAATTGACTACTGGAAAGACGGCCGGGAAACATTTGATAATGTACATCTTATCTATAGTTATCCAAATGGAGTAAAAGCTTCTTTTACATGTTTAACCAGCAATTCAAAAGATGATTATCAAATAAAAGTGATGGGAGACAAAGGAACTCTTATCCTTGATTATGTTAATGCATGGTTCTTTCCGGAAGGGAATTACAAAAAAGAAATTCAGGATGTCGACGGAGTTTCCGGGGCTACAGTTAAATGGGACGAAGGCAAAGGAATTCCAATAGATATAGAACATGCAGACCCCAGTGCCCAGGCCTTAATTGACTTCAAGACCAATATATTAAATAATACAGTTCCAACATCAAACATTAGTACCGGAGCTAAGGCCGCTGCCTGTGTTCAGATGGGTTTAGATGCTATGCATGAGAATAAAATAGTTGAATGGAATAAAGAACTGAATTTATAAGCGAGTAGCTGTTCAAATTCATCAACCGGTAGTTAAAGGTGTAGGCTATTTTTTGAGTTCGATTTCGCTGTATCTGGAATCTATTACTATTGACTTACCTGAATCTTTTTGCATAAAGTACCCGTTATGCACAAAACTGTTTCCCTTTTTTTGGGATACCAATTTTAAATCTGATGGTCCGGAATAGGAAGAGGAAGTTCCGTCTATTGAAATATTAAATGGTGTACTTGGCAATTGGCAAACTAACTCTCCATTCTGCACAATTAAATCTAAATCCTCAAAATCATCAGCAATTGAGTTGATCACTAAAGCACCCAGATCATTATTAATCTGAGCACTTTTTAATAACCTGTCTATAGTAACATCAGAAGAAGTAGCATTTAGTTCTAAGATATTTACATCCTTTAATGCTACTTCCTCTGAGAAATTCAGGTTTAAATTCCCATAATTCCATCGCTGAACCGATACCGGAGAATAGGAAGCTACAATTTTGGTGTTTTTACCATCTATTGTAGTGGCAAGCAACCTTGAATAAGACAAGGTTGCATTCATATTTCTTGTATTTTCTGCCAATTTAACCTCCCCGTGGCGCACATTCATTTTGAGCTTCGTAGATTTAGGCATTTTAATTTTTATGGTCTTTTTTACTTTATAATTTCTTCTTTCCCCATCTGCAGACCGATAAAATACATTGGGACCATCCTTTTTATGCTTTGATATAATAATATTCTTGTGAACTTGGCGATGCTCTTCCATTGCTTCACTTCTTGCTTCATGGGCCTCGCGCCTCAATTCCTCCGTTTCTTTTCTCATTTCATCCCTTTCTTTGCTCATTTCCTCTCTTTCCTTCATCATTTCTTCCCTGGCAGCTTCACGCTCTTTTACCCTGGCCTCCATCTCCTTACCCCAAGCTTCCATTTCCTTTTGATACTCTTCATCAAATCCCTTTTCAAACTCTTCGGCCCATTTTTCAATATACTTTTCACCCTCTTTCTCGTAAGCTTCATAATCAAATTTCTCGACTACAATCGGAGGTATAGGCGGCATTGGAGGCATATCCTTAATAATTTCTGGAATATCCGGGATTTCAATATCCAAAAACAGGGGCTCCATATTTGGCATTTCCGGAATGTCAACAACAATATGCCTGTTGGAGCTGTCGTCCCAATAACTCCATGAATGCTCACCACTTGTTTTAATTGTGATTTCCTGGCTATTGCCTAGTATTTTTATTCCGTCCTTATTAAAATATGCTTCTGCCTCCTCAGGGGTGGCACCCTCAAGTTCAATTGTAGCTTCAATAATTACCTGATTTTTATTCCAGGTTTCAAATTCAATATCGGCATGACTAGTGTTGATATCTACAACAGCCTCATCCCCTACTGTAAAAGTTTCTTTGTACGTTTTCGATTTCATTTGTCCATAGCTGGCCATTGTAAAAAGGCAACAGCTTAGAACTAAACTTTTAAACACTTTGTTGTGATGTAACTTGTTCATTTTCTGATGATTTTAATTGATCTAATTTTAATTTTAACTTCTGTAATAGTTGTAATCTTAATTGTAGGTTTTTTATAAGGGCATTTATGGTCTGATCATTGGGGCCAATTTCATTTAATTCAACATTGAGTCTTTGGTATTCCTTATCCAGCTCAGACAAACGGGACATAAAGTCATCTACCAGGCCCTTGTTTTCATTGGATACCTCCAAACGCGATAATTCCAAATTAATATTGGCCACATAGTAGTTTTCTATTTTCTTTAAATCGGGTGAAAGATCCCCTAAAGAATACTCCTGAGACCCCTTAATCTCTGTTCCTTTATCAACTATAGCCGAAGGTTGGAGCGCCTCATCGCTAAAATTTATATATGCATATATTCCAAGGCTGAAAAGCACTAAAATTGAAGCCGCGATTCTTATAAAATAGAAGGTTGACTTTCTTTGAACAGGCAACTCCTTATCTAATCGATTTAAAAACCGTTCTTCATGACCTTTTTTCATCGGCTGCTTTTTCCCCTTTTCCTCTTTGAATAATTCTCTAAGATCCTGTGCCATAACGTCTTTCTTTTAGTAATTCCTTTAAATATCCTTTACCTCTCAGCAATCGGGTTCTGCATGTGGTTTCCGTTAATTTCAATATTTGCGAGATCTCTTTATGATCATATCCCTCCATTAGGTAAAGCTGTACAACAAGTCGGTATTTCTCTGCTAGTTGATTTATCGCCTCTTTCACCTCCTCAATTGATATTCCATTGTCTACAGACCAGTCATTATCTTCCACAATATGTATACTATTCTCATTAAGTTCCTGGAAACGTTCCTTTTTAGTTTTAAGAAAATCGATACTCTTGTTGATTACAATTCGCTTTAGCCATGCGCCAAATGTTACTTCACCTTTAAATTGATCTATCTTTTGAAAAGCCTTAATAAAGGCTTCCTGCACAACATCTTCCGCGTCATCCGGATCATTCACAAATCGCTTTGCTACATAATACATTCCCTCACAGTATTGCCTGTAAAGTCGTAATTGTGCTTTTCGATCATTGGCTTTGCAACGCTCTACCAGATCTATCTGAAACATTTGGTCCGTTTCCAATTTTTGGTATAAGTTGTTGTTATCTTAAGGACGAATGAAAAAACAGCATGTTGCAAAAAACAAGTATTTTTAAGAAATTTTTAAAAAGTCCACCTTGCAACAAGTTACAATTAAAAACAATTTTATATCCCTGAGTGTCCTTGATTATGGAGCTATTGTTCAAAAAATCCTGTTTAGAGACAAAAACGGAAAAGAGCTGAATCTGGTCGTTGGTTTTGAGAATCCTGTAGACTATCTCGAAGATCAAATAGCTCTGGGTGCCTGTGTTGGCAGATTTGCCGGGAGGATATCAAATGGGGGCTTTAGAATTAATGACACTACATATAATTTATACTCTAAAGACGGGGTGCATATACATGGAGGAAAGAATGGGTTCGGCAAAAAATATTGGACGTTGGACAAAGTTGTGCACGATGAACAACCCATGGTTAGACTGAGTTATAAAAGCCCGCATATGGAGGAAGGCTATCCGGGAAACCTCAATGCAAGGGTGACTTATAAACTCATTGATAATTCACTGCATATAATTCATGAAGCAGTGACGGACAAGTCTACTGTATTAAATATGACCAACCATTCATACTTTCGCCTTGATAATACCAATTCCATCGATCACTATGAGTTGCAATTGGACTGTCCTGAAATATTGGAGACCCATGCAAATTTACTGCCTACAGGTAATTTAGTTAGCGTTTTGGATACGGATTACGACTTCCAAATCAAAAAAAAGATTGCCAAGGTGCGATTAGATACGCCCTTTGTGGTGTCACATGATGCAAAAAAAGTGGCTGAATTATATTCGTCTGTTTCGGAAATACGAATGAAAGTTGAGAGCAATCAACCAGCGGTAGTTGTCTATACACCCC
>NZ_CAMYIP010000114.1 GCF_947258525.1 uncultured Eudoraea sp. | reverse complement strand
ATCTTTTTGTTATGTAATTTCATCTTTTTGTTTTAATGGGATTTTCTAATTATTACCTACCAGCTCAAACAATTCTTTATCTAATTGAGGTTTTACTTCACAAGTGTTATCTAAATGCATGGTAGCTGTGTTTGTGCTGTTGTAAGCAGGCCATGTAGGCAATCCGGAATGGTTGGGATCTCCATTTTTGGCAAAATTGATCCAGGCATTGCTAACTTTATCTGCTAAATCATGTGCTGCTTCCCCGCCACCTGTCATATTTTTACCCCGCTCTATATTGTCGAAAACGAAGGGCAATTCCATACAATGTAAGGATTTATATTTGCCATCCCAAACTGGTGACTGCCAGGTAAAAAGATACATATATACCGGAGCACCATCCTGAATCTTCGATTTTTCGTTTGCCTGAACTACTGCCCCGGGTCGGAACATGGTATCCACATCCAGAAGGTCTTTTGGGTCTTTGTCGTTTGGATAAGCTTTTTTTACAGCCAGGATATACGAATCTGCCTTTTCTTTATATTGCGCTTTAATATGCTCCATTATTTGCTGTTCGGAGGCTTTGACAAACCGCATATTAGCAAAAGGCGCGAATTCATTTTTTGTAGTACCTAATAGTAAGGGGATGTCTTTGGAAAGCATAAAAGCTTCTTCAGAAAAAAGCTGATAGGGTAGATCTTCACCATCACGACTGGGTCCCCAATTGAGGCCAAAGCCCAAAACAGGTTTTCCTTCTGCTTTCATCTTTTCTTCTACGATCTTCAATGCCTTGGTGCCGGCGGAACTCAAAATTTCAAATGGAATTTTCTGTAGGCTATCTACCTGACTTTCTTTTAATCCAAGATTAGAGAGTACTTCAGCTGCAATAGCCTGGGTTTCATTTTTTTCCAACATGGAAGCCCGGAAAGACCCACTTTGATTTACGGCCTTATGAAAAAGTCCTTTTGCCTGCGGCATGGCCATCAGTGTATTTACCTTTGCACCGCCGCCGGACTGACCAAAAATAGTTACATTATCAGGGTCTCCTCCAAAATTTTCAATATTGGTTTGTACCCACTCAAGGGCGGCAACCATGTCCAGAATACTGTTATTGGCAGAATGTTTGTATTTCTCTCCATAGGCAGAAAGATCCAAAAAGCCGAGTATATTCAGGCGGTGATTAATAGAAACCACTACCACATCTCCTTTTTTACTGAGGTTTTCCCCATCTGTGGAGGGTAATTCCTGACTGGAACCAGCGGTGAAACCACCTCCATGAATCCAGAAAAGAACGGCTCTTTTTTTGCCATCGTCAATACTCGGGGTCCAAATATTGATCCTAAGGCAGTCTTCATTGGGATAACCCCAATCGTGGTCAAAAACAAATTCCGGTTCATCATTAACCTCGGTGGTAGGTGTAATAAGGGGTGCCACCGGTCCATACATCGTTGAACTTCTAACACCTTCCCAGGAATCGGCTTTTGTTGGTGGCATGAAACGTTCTGCTTTGGCGTAGGGAATTCCTTTGTAGATAAAAGTACCATCATGGATATACCCTCTAACTTTTCCTGATTCCGTATTGGTTACCGCGATATTTTCGCCGGTAATGACTTCCTGTCCAAAATTTTGGTAAACTGCTAAAAGAAGTCCAATTAAACTTATTTTAAAAATTGATCTGTTCATTAGATAAGGTTTTATTTCTTATTAGATATATATGTTCAAGTCCAAATAATCATTCTTAAATTTTCCATTAGGGTCTAATCCCTCAGCTAAGGCAACAAATTCATGAAATTTATCATACCGTGAAGCCAGAAGAGTAGGATCTGTAGAGAAAAGTTTTCCCCAATGCGGACGGTATAGAAATGGCTCCAGTTCTGATTCGATCATTAAGATCAATTCTGCTACTTCTTCAGGATTTTGCTTCCATGTAAAATGAATTGCCACACAATCCTGGAGGTAGCATGGGCTCATCCATAAATTATCAGCGGCAATGGTCCTTATTTCTGTTATCATTAATTGGGGATGTATCTGCTCCTTCTTTTTTTCTAAGGCCAGAATAGCGTCTAAAGCTCTTTCTCTGGGCACGAAAAATTCTGATTGCAATTCTTTACCACTGCTTGGCGTAAAACCCATTTTAAAATGGGGTAATCTTTCATACCACGGGCCTGGAACCCCCATTTGTTCAGTGCAATTTTCTGCTGAAAGTTCTGTTATTGGATGTAAATTACGTTCTGCCGCTTTGGCGCCATAATAATCGGATCCCAAATCCTGGATTTGATCATTCACCTTTCTTTTTACCCATACCTGGCTCACCAATTCGTTTTGCCAATCGGTAAAAAGGCTTACACTATAGCCACCTGAAAGTATCGCATCAAAATTGGTCTTTAAGGATTCAAGAGTCAGATTTTGGAACACATCTTGTCGTACATCGAAAGTCTTTTCAATATCCAGCGTAACCTTGGTAATGATACCCAAAGCACCCAGATTAACCACTACAGCATTTAACATATCCTGGTCTGTGTCCCTGTTTATATTTATAATTTCTCCATTTCCGCTCACTAATTCCACAGCAGCAACCGAACTGGCAAGATTCCCATTCTTCACACCCGAGCCATGCGTCGCAGTTGCGCAGGCACCTGCAACCGAAATGTGTGGTAAAGATGCCAGATTATGCAGTGCAAATCCTTTTTGATGAAGTTCAGGTGCGAAATCTCCATATTTAGTACCTGCCCCAACTGTTATGGTCATTTTCTCCTCGTCAATACCTATTACTCCTTTTAAGTTTTTCGTAGAAATCTGATTCAAGGGACTATCGGCAATATTATTAAAGCAATGGCACGATCCTAAGGCCTTCTGGGCCTTAAGCTTATTGATAAGAGTCTGCACTTCTTTCACAGTTTTAGGCTCATGTAAGTTTTTAGCCCTATAAATGTAATTACCAGCCCAGTTTTTGCGCAGCATTGGGGGTTCAACTTCTGCACCCATTTTTTTCTTGTCCATATTACAAGATGCCAGAGGGGTCAAAGCCGCAGCTGTAGCGAATGTCATGGTTGTTTTTATAAATTCCGTTCTTTTCATAAGAGGTTCTTATTTAAAACCAATTTTCCTTATCCCTTCATGGCTTATTTTAATGGCATCAATTGGTTGCAGGCCATCAAAGGTCATATCCTGCTCAACCATGTAGTATTTCATGCCGGATAGCTTTTTCTTCTCGAGGATACGGGCAAAGTCTATTTTTCCTTTACCCACTGGTGCAAACCTGCCTTTCTCATCCATATCCTTTACATGCCAGATTTTGAAGCGTCCCGGGTATTTTTCAAAATAGGCAATAGGATCAGCACCTGCTTTTGTAACCCAAAACAGGTCCATTTGGAAGTTGACATATTTAGGGTCTGTATTTTCCAATAAATAGTCTATGGGAACAATTCCATCTGCATCTTTCATAAATTCAAAATCATGGTTATGGTATAACAGCTTAAGTCCTGCTGCCTCGCATTTTTTACCTAGTGTGGTTATAATTTCAGCAAGGTTGGCGGCACCACCGGTCATACTCATGGTATTGGTTTGCTGGTCATATTTAAAAAGCCCCATAGGAGGCACAGGTATTACAAAATACTTAAAGCCTGCTTCCTTTACGTCGGCAATCATGGAATCTGCATTTTCCATGGTTACAGATCCCTGATGGGTACTAATTGGTTTTAAACCAATCTCACCGAGCAAATTTTTAAAATCGGAAGGAGGCATACCATAGAATTTACTGTCCTCGTAACCCGCTGCTTCAATATTTTTATAGCCTGCCTCTGAGACTTCTATTAGGGTAGCCCTGGCATTCGTGGCCATGTCATCACGTACAGTATAAAGCGCCAGGCCGCCTGATTTTTTCTGGGCTTGACTAAGGAAAGGCCCTCCTAAAAAAAAGAGGAATAAAAGGAACTTGATAGATGTATTTTTCATAAGATTCTAATTTTTTTAGTAATTAAGTTAATCGAGTTTTAAGTATATAGGATTTGACTCCTTCGGATATAATTTTATGCATGTTCTTGATGTTCAATGGGGGCTTTATTTTTAAAGCTATATAGGTAAGGTGCTTTGTGGGCTGCCCCGGTAAATAACTTTTCATGCCTCTTTAAAATATCAAGGCCCAATATTTTTCTTTGAAATGTAGTTCTGCGCAGTTTCTCTCCCAGAACAGCCTCATAAACAAGTTGCAATTCCTTCATGGTAAATTTTGAGGGCAAAAGATTCATACCCACTAATTTTTTCTCCAGGTTGTTCCTTAGCGTTTCAAGGGCTTTTTCAACTATTTTCCCGTGGTCCATCATTAAAGGAGGCAATTTGTCAACAGCATACCAATTTATAGAATCTGAAAGTTCATCGGGTTTAGGTTCCACACTGTTATAATTAATCAAAGCGTAATATGCTACGGAAATAAATCGGTCTAATAACCAATTTCCCTCTTCAACCTCATGATCGTTGGCTTCTAAGATGGTGCGCATCACATCAGGGTCTGGTCTGGATAAGTCACCAAACGTATGAAACTGTTCCAGATAAATATTATCCAGTCCGGTTCGCTCTTTTAAACCTCGTTTAACGGCATCATCCAGGTTTTCATTTTGCCTGACAAATCCCCCTGGCAATGCAAATAAACCGGTATTGTGGTATTCAAGAATTAGAATTTTTAATTGTTCTCCATTAAAGCCAAATATTACCGAATCGTATGCCAGGTGCGGAATATATTCGTCAACGCTAGGTAGAATTTTGCTCATTTTATGCCCAACAAGATTAATTTTCTTTCAAATAAATGATAAAATATCAAGAAAAAAAAGTATTATTGTAACAAAATGAGACAATAATAAAACTTTAACACTTCAGCCCATGAAAACCGTCGCGATTTTTTCTGTGTTCTTAATGCTTTTAAGCTTTGTTGGAAAAGCACAAAATAATAATGCATTTCCTGTTCAGGTTATGATAGAGAATGGCATAATTGAGGGTAATTATGACACGCATACCGGTATTCAGACTTACTTTGGTGTACCTTTTGCCAAACCCCCGATTGGAGACTTAAGATGGAGGGCTCCACAACCTTTGGACAATTGGGAGAGTGTAAAGGAAACTAAGGAATTTGGACCGCGCCCGATGCAAACCATGGTATTTGGAGATATGAAATCGCGTTCCGATGGTGTAAGTGAAGATTGTCTGCATCTTAATATCTGGACACCCGCAAACAGGAATACAAAAGACCTGCCTGTATTGGTCTATTTCTATGGTGGTGGTAATGTAGCAGGTGATGCCTCTGAATACAGATATGACGGTGAAAGTATGGCTAAAAAGGGCATGGTGGTGGTTACTACCAACTACCGCCTCAATATATTTGGATTTTTAGCTCACCCCGAACTAAGTGCAGAGGCTCCGTATAAGGCTTCGGGCAATTATGGTGTACTGGACCAGCATGCGGCCTTAAAATGGGTGAATAAAAATATTGCTGCTTTTGGGGGCGATCCTAACAAAGTTACCATAGCCGGAGAGTCTGCCGGTTCCATAGCTGTTAGTGCTCAAATGGCGTCACCACTATCCAAGGATTTGATAGCCGGGGCAATAGGGGAGAGTGGCGCTTGTATTAATCCTACTTTGGCTCCCGTTTCTTTGGAAGAGGCTGAAAACATAGGGCTGGAGTTTGCACAAAACGCAGGATACCCTTCTATTGAACAGCTAAGGAAATTAAGTACAAGAGACATCTATGAAATTTATAACGAATCTAAGCGATTTGGTTTTCCAATGGTGATTGACGGTTACTTCTTACCAAAAACCTTACCTCAGATATTTAATGCTCAAGAGCAGGCTCAGGTTCCTTTATTGCTGGGGTGGAATTCAGCTGAGATTCCCGGAATGGCATTTATGCAGGGACAGCCTTATTCAGAGGAGAATTATGTAGCTAAGGTTAAGGAGGTATACCCCGATACCCATGAAGAAGTATTACAACTATATCCCCATAGTTCCCTTAAGGAAATAGAAAGATCTGCTACAGACCTGGCCTCGGACCGATTTATTGCCTATAGTACCTGGAAGTGGTTCGACCTGCATCGTAAAAATAGTAACCAGCCTGTTTACAGGTATCTTTACAGCAGAATAAGACCACCACTTAAAGATCAGAATCTGGAACCTGGTTTGGCAGGAGGTACCGTGGCCAAAAATTCTGATGCTCCAAAAAAACCTGAGCCTATAGGAGCTTCGCATGCCTGTGAAATAGAATATTGCATGGGAAATTTACACCTCGTGGATGACTATGCATGGACCGAGGATGATTTCATAGTCTCAGAAACCATGCAGAATTATTTTGCCAATTTTATAATGACCGGTAACCCAAATGGGGAAAATCTGCCTGAGTGGCCCTCTGCGGAGGCTAATGATAAGACACCACCGGTAATGATTCTTAATACAGTGAGTGTAGCCAAAAATGCAGGAAATGATGCCCGCTATAAGTTTTTGGAGAAATCTTATGGAAATTAAGCAAGCAGGTTTTTTGTTTGAACTATTAACTTAGAACGGTACCTATTTGCTTGTATTCACTACAGATCAAGCGCCATTTATTTCAGATTCTTATTAAAAAATTCAATGGTCCTTTTCCATGCTAGTTCCGCTGCTTCTTTGTCGTATCGCGGTGTGGTTGTGTTGTGGAAACCATGATTGACATCAGGGTAAGTATAGGCCACATAATCTTTGTTATTTGCTTTCAATGCCGCCTCATATGCCGGCCAGCCTTCATTTACCCGCTTATCTAATCCGGCAAACTGTAACATTAAAGGGGCATTGATTTTATCAATATCTTCTTTGGGTTGTCCGCCGTAAAAAGGCACTGCAGCTGAGAGACCTGGCACTTGAACGGCCATCATATTGGAGATCCATCCTCCAAAACAAAAACCAACAACACCAATTTTACCACTACAGTCCTCATGTGCCTTTAAGTATTTATAAGCAGCAATAAAATCTTCCAGCATTTCATTGCGGTCCCGCGTTCTTTGCATTTCACGGCCTTTATCATCATTTCCCGGATATCCGCCAAGAGGAGTCAGTGCATCTGGTGCAAGGGTTATGAAGCCCTCTAAAGCCGCCATTCTGGCCGTATCTTCAATGTACGGGTTGAGGCCCCTGTTTTCATGAACTACAACTATGCCGGGCAATTTTCCTTTGGCATCCACAGGTTTGGAAAGCAGTCCTTTAATTGTTCCCCCACCTTTTGGAGATTCATAGTTGATATAATCAGAATCCAACCTTGGGTCATTGGCAGGCACCAACATGGTATCCTTGTAATTGGGCATCAGGAAACTCATCAGTGATGCCACCGTAATACCTCCCACAGCATACAGAGACAGTCTTTCAATAAATTCCCGTCTTTGTAATTTGTTGTGCGCGTAGTCATCATACAAGTCAAAGACTTCCTGTTCAATATCTTCCTTTTTAAGTGATTTCATAATAGCGTTCTTGTTTAGTTTAACAAACTTTTCATAAAATTTTCTTTAAATGCTCTTCCAATAGGCGCCTTAATATCTCCGGTTAAATAGGCCTGGTTGCCAATGATTTTTTCAATTTTAGAGGTGTTAATGATAAAAGATTTATGAATTCTGAAGAAATGATTTTGACTTAATTGTTCTTCCCAGAATCTTAAGGGCTCTGAAGATAAATATTTTTTTTCAGCAGTTATAATTTCTGTATAGTCTGTATCTGATTTAATGTATATAATGTCTTTTATGGTTATTTTAATATGCTCATAACCCGATTTTATAAAGATTTCTTTACGATTTTCCTGAATCTCAGATTCTGTGATGTCTGTTGTTTTAACAGAACTTTTTAAAGGTATTTTGGCCACAGCTTTTACGAAACGCTGAAATGAAAAAGGTTTCAATAAATAATCTACAACACTAAATTCATAACTCTCCAGGGCATAGTCAGAGAAGGCAGTTGTTAAAATAACATGGGGTGGATTGGACATGGTTTTTAGAAAGTCTATTCCTGAAATCTTTGGCAAATGAATGTCCAGAAACATAAGATCAACCGAGTTGGATTTTAAAAATTCCATAGCCTGGATGGCATCAGAAAAAACGCCTACAAGATGCAGCGTACCTATATCCTCTATAAATTTTTTAAGGATGCGCTGAGCCGGGGGCTGATCTTCAATAATTATACAATTCATTTCAAACTAATTTTCTGCAATTCCATTTTTAAATCAACTTCAAATTGATGAGGGGTTTCATTGATTTTAAGTTCATGAGCATTGGGGTACAAAAATTGCAATCGCTTTTTTACATTATCCAAACCAATACCCTTAGTTAAGTTTTCAGTCTCAGTTATTGGCTGAAAATTGTTCTTACAATTAAAATGAAGGGTATCTCCGACCATTTTAATGTCTACGTCTATCCTGATATTGCTGGATTGACCTGATTGACTGTGCTTGAATGCATTTTCTATGAAGACCAGGAGGATCAAAGGAGCTATTTGATAGCCGGGTTTAATCGCAGTGGCTTTAAAACTTACCTTGCCTCTTTCTTCAATCTGAAGCTCATTGAGTTGCGTGAAATTTTCCAGTTGTTCAATTTCTTTGGATAAGGGAACAAATCTTTCTTTGCATTCATAGAGCATATAACGCAAAACCGAACTTAATTCCAAAATTATTGTAGGAGTTTTGGGAGAAAGTTCAATGGCATATGAATAGAGATTATTCAGGTTGTTGAACAAAAAGTGAGGATTTATCTGGGACTTTAGAAATTGAAGTTCACTTTCCTGCATTGTGGTTTTCAATTTTTCTACTTCACTTTGTTTGCCAATGGCATCCCATGCAAATTTAAACCCGGACAGGATTGCAATTATTGGAAGGACGTCAAATATGGCAAAATAAATACCCGCAAAATTTGCTCTTGGAGTGCCCGGATAAAAGACAACTTCTAATAATTCTTCCGCTATTATCACGATTAAAAGGACCAAAACTACAAAACCAAAGAAATGCCAGTATTTCTTGTTATATAAAAATTTGGGCATTAAATAGTAGGTGATAAAAACAGAAGCGCATGCATATACCAAAAAGAAAATTAACTGGGCCAATGTTATACCCGGGTCATTCCTGTCAAAGGAATAAAAAAGGAGAACTAAAATGTACAATACAAATTGAAAGAAAAGTTCTTGCCAGCTAATACGTGGAGTTATCTTATTCATATTCACCCTAATACCACAAATCTACACTATTAGGCACATTTCCAAAAAAGACTAAGTGTAAACTGCAAAAACAAACCTGCTAACGACAATTGTTATAGTATGAGGTTATATCATACTGTTGACCGTAAACCTAATGTCGTTTACGGTAGAATTATTTTAAGACTTCAAAGGTATTCACATCTTTGGGAAGTAAATTAAATTTTAATGTTATGAACTTCAAAACCAGAAATATGAATCTATACTATTTCATTTTCTCTCTGCTGTTGTTTAATGGTCTTGGGCATAGTCAGGAGGCCACTCAAATTAAAGGAACGGTTATTGAAGGGAATGGTGGTCTTCCGGTTGCCTTTGCTACAGTCCTCGCAGCTGATAAAGATTCAAGGCAACCTCTAACCGGCACTACAACCTTGGAAGACGGGAGTTTTGAATTGTCAGTTAGCAGTACTAATTATTATCTGGAAGTGAGTTTTATAGGTTTTCAGACTAAAACATTTGAAGATATAACACAACAAAATGGCATAATAGATCTTGGGATCATTATGCTAATGGAAGATGCACAACAATTGGAAGAAGTAGTGGTGGAAGGGGAACTTTCAAGAATGGAATTTAAACTCGACAAACGTGTTTTTAATATTGGGAAAGATATTAGTAGTACAGGCATGGGTGCCCTGGAAGTATTAAATAATGTTCCCTCAGTTAATGTAAGTATAGAAGGAGTTGTTAGTTTAAGGGGTAGTACTGGAGTTCAGATTTTAATAAATGGGAAGCCCTCCGTTTTGGCGGATGATCCAAGCAATACATTAGGTACTATTACTTCAGACATGATACAGAGTGTAGAAGTAATTACAAACCCTTCTGCTAAATACAACGCAGAAGGAACTGCTGGGATAATTAATATTATTCTTAAAAAAGAAGAGAAGACAGGCCTCAACGGGTCGGTAACTATTAATACAGGTGCTCCAGAGAATCACAGTCTGGGTTTTAGCCTGAACCGCAGAACAGAAAAATTTAACCTTTTTACGCAAATTGGTGCCGGATATCGCTCTTTACCACAAGATTCAGAGTCGGTTAATCAGGATCTTATAAATAATATTACTACAAGGAGTTATGGAACGGCGTTTAGAAATGAGACCTTTAGTAATATTACTCTTGGATCGGATTATTATATAAATGATTTAAATGTAATTACACTTTCAGGGAACTTTGCTTATGAAGTTGAGGATCAGCCTTCGGAGACGTTCATCAGCATTACAGATAATATCACCGGAGAAAATTCACAATGGACCAGGAATGAAGTTACAGAGGCAAACAATCCTAAATGGCAATATGAATTGGCTTACAAAAAAGAATTTGAAAATAACGATGAACATACCCTGTCTTTTAGTGCCATTGGAAGTTTCTTTGGGAAAGATCAGGCATCTGAATTTATAAATTCAGGTACTTCCGGAACGGATATTCCCGGAGATCAGCAAACACAGACAGAATTTAAACAAGCCGATTATACTTTCCAATTGGACTATGTAAACCCTATAAGCGAAAAATATGGATTAGAAGTCGGTTCTCAATTTGTTATTAATAATGTTGGGAATGATTTCTCGGTAAGTGATTTCATTAATGGTGCATGGGTTGTTAATCAAGACCTAACTAATAATTTTGATTATAACCAAAGCGTTTTTGGAGTCTATGGTTCTGGTTCCTATGAGGTTGAAAAGTGGGGCTTTAAGGTAGGAGCACGTCTGGAATATACTAATTTGAATACGATTTTAGCGAACACAAATGAATCAGGTGAACAGAAATATGGAGATTTATTCCCAAGCTTTCATACAACATATAAGTTAACAAAAGATGTTTCTTTTCAGACAGGATATTCCAAAAGGATTTATCGCCCAAGACTCTGGGATTTAAACCCATTTTTCAATATCAGAGATAATTTCAACATTCGAACGGGGAATCCGAATTTACAACCAGAGTATACAGATTCTTTTGAGATTACAAGTATTTTTAAAATTGGAAGTGCTTCTTTGAATAGCACATTGTATTATAGGTATACAACAAATGCCATTGAAAGGGTTTCTGCTTTTGAAGATAATGTTCGGATAACCATGCCTATGAATATTGGAACAGACGGGGTCACAGGGTTTGAGTTTAATGGAAAATATGTCCCGTTAGAGTGGCTAACATTAAATGGGGATTTTAATTTAGGATTATTTAACCGCCGAGGTAGTTTTGAGGATCAGAATTTTGATTTTAATGGCGAACGATGGTCCACGAGGTTAAATTCTAAAATTAGCCTGCCCGCAGATTTTGACCTTGAACTCACTGGTAATTATCGTTCAGGTTACCGAACTGTACAGGGGCAAGTTTCTGAAACTGCTTTTATGGACCTGGGGCTGCGTAAGCAATTTGTACAGGGTAAAGTTGTCGTAAACTTAAGTGTCCGGGACCTTTTTAATTCTCGAATTTTTGAAAATGCTATTGTCCAAACTACTTTTGACTCGTTTAGCAGTAGCCAAAGAGGACGATTTCTAACCTTGGGTATCAGTTATGGATTTGGTAAGGGCCAGGCCATGACTTATTCCGGAGGGCGAAGACGTTAATTTTAGACTTAAAATTATAAAATCCAACCAATTATGATTGTAACTGAATTTAGTATTGTACAATTAAATTGGATAATTACAGATTTTTAAAGATACAAGTAATTCAAAACTGGATTGAATTTGGTGAAAAATCAGAATCAGTGTGAAATGAGGTTTAATTTGTAGTGAACCTGAAAATGCCATAGCAATTAGGATTTGAGCATAAATATTTCTTTGTATATAAAAAGATAAACAATAGGCCATAGTTCTATCTAAGATTGATGGCGTTTTGAAGGTTACTTTTATTTTTAGGGGTAAACTTTAAATTTTTTATAAGTAGTTAAATATGTACTTGAAAATTAGAAGAATTATGGGAAGAAAAACAGAACAAAAAGTACGAACCTACCATAGATATCTTGGGTTCTTTTTAGCCGGTATTATGGCAGTATATGCTATAAGTGGTATTGTACTAACCTTCAGAAATACGGATTATTTAAAGAAGGAAGTACTTATTGAAAGCAAACTTGATATCGGTTTGGAAGGCGAAAATTTGGGCCGTGCCCTTGGAAAAAGAGCCTTTAAGGTAGACAAGAGAGAAGGCAATCTGGTCTATTTTGAAGGAGGAACCTACGACAAAATTACAGGACAAGCGAGCTATGTTGAGATGAAGATGCCACTTATTTTGGATAATATGAACAAGTTGCACAAAATGCATTCCGGGCATCCTTTGTATTGGTTGAATATATTTTTTGGGATAGCACTACTATTTTTTGCTGTTTCGGCATTTTGGATGTTCAAACCCAAAACGCCAATATTCAAAAAAGGGTTATACTTCGCACTGGGAGGTATATTGCTTACTGTGGTAGTGCTTTTTGTGTAATTTCTAACTATTTTTAGTGAAGCAAACATTATATTGTATCAGGAATAGATTTCAATTATGAGAAGAGTTATTTCACAGTTACCCGGGACATTTTTTATTTACATAATCATGGTAATTTTTTCCGGGAATTATCTCCTTGCACAACACTCTGTAGAAAATCCGGAACTGGACAAGAAAGTGGAGGCATTTCTGAAAAGTAAAAAAAACCAGTGGCGTGATTTAAATGTGCCTGATACGGATGGTAAATTACTTTATGACATAATAATTAAGAACGGTTATACAAGAGGACTGGAAATCGGGACATCAACAGGTCATTCTGCAATTTGGATCGCCTGGGCTATGAGTAAAACCAATGGAAAACTCATTACTATAGAGATTAGCGAAAGACGTTATAAGGAAGCCATTGCTAATTTTGAAGAAGCCGGTTTGTCAAAATATATTGATGCAAGATTGGCTAATGCGCATGATCTTGTTAAGAAAATTCAGGGTCCGTTTGATTTTGTTTTCAGCGATGCAGATAAGGATTGGTATACGAACTACTTTATTGATGTAGCTCCTAAATTAGAAGCTGGGGGTTGCTTCGCTGCGCATAATGTGCGTCCCCTGGGAGCAGGTGGCATGTCCGGAACGAAGGCTTATTTGGCATATGTCAAGGATCTGGAAAACTTTACAACAACAGTTAACAACTCTGGAGGTGGGTTGGCCATAAGCGTAAAAAATAATTAAAAGAAGGTACTTGAAGCCATGGAGTTATGAGAATGGCTGGTTCCAATACATAGCGCAGTGCTATTATTAAGCATACAGAACTCGGATTAATCAATTTGTTGGAAATACTAGAATACTCAAAATTAAATATTCAATATGACTAGAAAAGCAATTTTGCGACTCATTTTTTTGGGTTTAATGACCATTCCTTTAATCCTTTTGGCAAATAGGGATCACACAAAAAAAGCAGCAGCTCCATTCAGTGATAATGATGGGGAATATAACCTGATTATTGAGGGATATGATTGGGGTCCTGCTGTTAATAAAATAATTCTCTATATGAAGGAACCAACGACTGAAGTTAAAGCAGAAAATTTTATGGTTACGGCAAAAAGAAGTTATGAAGGTGTTGAAATGAGTCCTGAAGAAGCCAGTGGGGCCAGGAAAGTTGTATACGCCTATACGTCTGATGAAAAGGGAAACAAAGTTGAACAAGGAAAACATATAACCCTGGTGCTGTTTATTGGTCCGGAACATGTCTTGGGGTCGCCTATTAAATACATCCGGGTTAATAATAGGGGCAGTAATAAATGGATAAATTATGAATTGACCATTACCGATTCAACCACAAAGAGGGTATGGAATTCTGAATCTAAAAGGTTTTTACCATTAATTGACAAGTTTAATTTAACCGGTACCTACTCACACAATGAGGTATCTCTCTCATTTGCCTCGTTTGAACCTGAGATTAACGATCAGAAATTACCTTTAATCATTTGGTTGCATGGTGGCGGGGAAGGAGGAAATGATCCAAGTATTCCGTTAATCGCGAATAGGGCCGCTAACTATGCGTCTAAAGATATCCAGAGAATTTTCAAAGGCGCTTATGTTCTGGCACCCCAGAGTCCTACCTTTTGGATGCAATCTTCAAGTGGAGCTTACACAAGGGGTAAAGAGAATGATATCTATAATGAAGCCTTACTGGCGCTGATAAAAAAATATGTGGCTGATCATCCTGATATTGACCCTAACAGAATATATGTTGGAGGCTGTTCAAATGGGGGTTATATGGCACTAAAACTGATCCTCCTAAACCCGGACTATTTCGCTGCAGGATATATAAGTGCATTGGCGTATCAGAACGAATACGTTACCAATGAGCAAGTCGAGAAAATCAAAGATGTGCCTATTTGGTTTGTACATGCCAAGGACGATGGGACAACTGTGCCAGAAAAGACGGTAGTACCCTTATATAAGCGATTAATTAATGCCGGTGCCAACAACGTCCATTTTTCCTTTTATGACCATGTAACTGATATTACTGGATTTTTTGGAGGAGATGATTATTATTACAATGGGCATTGGTCCTGGATCTATTCTCATGCAAACCACGCTAATTTTGATTTTGATGGGAGTCCTGTATTGTTCAATAACAGACCAGTGACAATCATGGAATGGTTGGCTGAGCAAAGGAATTAGCCATGGGGTAATGAGAAAGAAAAATTGAGTTCTGAAGGTTTAGTACTCAATAATGTTTTGCCATCTCCATTTCGTGTGAGTTCAGGGCATAGCTAATTTGTTTTACGGGCATCTGGCGAGGCTAATTTTTCATTCTTTCTTGTGTCGCGTTTATATTTTCTTCTAAGCAGTCTGTCTTCTTTCATCTGAGTTCTGTACGCACTAAGTATACTTCTTTCTTTAAAATATTGCCTTTCAGACAAATGTAGTTTGTATTTAATATTATTTTTTTTATCGCTTTTAGCTTCTATATATATTTTTTTACCGGCCTCTACATACCCTGTTTTTTTAGGAATATTATTAAGATCTCTACTTTTAAAATTGGAAAGTGGGATACCTGTCCAAAGATTGGTTGGGACTTCCTCAAAACCCAAATGCCCTTCTACAAAAAAATCGAATGCCGTGGATTTAACTTCCATAAGGGGGAATTCAACGGTATTGTTGGCAACATAGAGTACATTTTCAATGGACCCGAACCTAATGTCTTCCAATCGTTTTTTCTTAAAAACTATATTCCCCAACTTAATAATAGGATCAAAGCCCTTAATTTCCATTTCCTCCAGATCAAATCCAATAGTTCCCTTTATTGAATTAGATATTATCCCTGTACTATCTATTAAATCGCCCTCTATTTGTGTATTAACACTTACTTTTCCAGCTATTTTATCCGCTTCCTTTATTGAAGGAATATTAAAATAATCAAAGGAAGTCAAAAGTTTTTCCAAATCCAGGTTATCCGTTGTAAAACCAATTGAAAAAGCAGTTTTTACCGGATCTGCAATATCTAAATGAGCATCCAGGTTCACTTTACCTTTATAAAAATCAAAACCGGTATTCTCCAGATAGAGAAGATTTTTATTCTCGAAATAAAAACCGGTATTAAAATTATTAACGATAAGTTTATTAAATACAAACTCATCAATATAAATAGAGAGTTCTGGTTGATATTTTTTATAAAAATCTTTAACAGCAATTTTTAGCGCAAGGTTTCGATTTGTAACTTTTTTACGTGCCACGGTATCTTTAGTACTAAACAGTTCAAGGAAGTCATCGAAACTTAGTTTTTTTGAGTAAATATTGAGTTTTGAACTCATTCCTGTGCTATTCGAATTATTTTGAGGTATAATTGAAGTAATGTTATCCAGCTCGCCGGAAAACTCCAATTGATCTCCGGATGGCAAATCAATTTTAAGAGTTTTTAGAATAGCGTCATCATTTTCAATATCTATTTCCAGGATACTGAAGGGAATCTTTGTCTGACTTGTGTTATGAATCAAAGAACTATTTTCAATGATGAACTTACTGCTTGAGGAACTTATCAGTTCATTCATTTCTTCAATATCACCATTTATATTCGCAGTCAGTTTTAAAGACCCGCCCTCAAGTAAAAAAGTATCATAATTGAGTATATCATTTAATTGTGAAGGGTCTGCCTTAACTTCAAAATCAATGTTTACTAAGGTTTCCCCCGGTTTAGAGATATCTAACTGGGCTGAAAAGTCTGCCTGAGCATTAGAATTAAAATTAAAACCACTTTCTTCCAACACCAAGTTATTTACGTCTCTATAATGCAGCCCGGTCTTAAAATTTTCGAGGGTCATAAAATCTTTGTACTGAAATTTGTCAATACTAATGCCAATACGTGGGTTAAAATCTATATAGATTCCCCGTAATGTTTCTTTTAATCTGCTTTCCGCATCCTTTTTTTGACTGATGTGCTTTTCACTATCATGGGCAAAGACTTGTAAAAAATCATCCCATTGTAATTTGTCAGAATGAAGCAAGAGCGAAGAGGTCACCTGATTTTTTGAGTTTGAAGAGATAAGGGCCAATAAATCATCTAATTCACCCGAAAAATTTAATTTATCCTCTGAGCCCACTGTAATTTCTAAAGAATTAAGAATTGCACGATTGTCAATAATTTCTACATCCAGGAGATCAATAGGTACAATCAGATCCATTGGTTTATAAAAAACACTTCCATTGTATAGATTTATTGAGCTTTTGGCTTCCAGTATCAGGCTTTCTAACTGCATTAAGTTGCCCGTTATATCTGCAATTAGATCAAAGCGGCCGCTTTTGAAGAGAAATGTATCATTATTAAATAAATCATTTAAAAAAACCGCACCGCCTGATGCATCAAAATCTGCACTTACCAAGATCTCTTCTTCTTTTTCATAGTTCAAATCGGCAACAAGCTTTACTTTCCCGGAAGGAATATCAAACCCCATATTGGTTAAATGAAGATTATTTACATCACTAAAAGACAAATCGGTTGAGAAGTTGTCCAAAACCAGGGTTTCATATTGAAATTTTTTAATGGCTATGTCAATGTCAGGGTTGAATTTTTGATAGATTTTTTTAAATATATCATGCAATACAAATTGAGGATCTTTTCTCTTTTCTCTGTTGTTTTTTTGTGGGTCATCAAAAATTTCAAGGAAGTCTTTCCAGTTCAATTTATTTGATCTGAAATTTAAAGTTGAAGAAACCAAATTCTTCGATTCTCCCGATAAAAGAGCTGAAAAGGGGCCTGCCTGTCCATCTATTATCAGCTTATCACCTGAGGTCATTTGCAGCTTCATTATATCTAAAACCGCATTATCTTTTTCTAAATGAAGTTTTAATTCTTCTATAGGTATAGTAATTTTATTTTCGTTGTCAATCAATGAAGTCTTAGATACATTCAATTCCATATTGGATGAAGCAAGAAATTCTGCTGCAGTGCCGGCATCCCCCTTGATATCTGCCATAAAGTTGAAGTTACCGTCTTTAAGTCTAAAAATGGGGTCATCTAGTATTGAAATCAAATTCTCCGGTTTACCTTGGGCATTCAAGGCTGCTTCAATATATGCTTTGGTTTCAGGAGTGCTTTTTAAGAGACCATCACGTATTTCAAAAGCTGTCTCTTTGTATTTGCCAACAATGGTATTGAAATTTAATTTTAAGTTCTTTTTATCTTCGGTTTTTGCACGGTCATCTTCATAGATCCTATTTTTAAAACTTCCATCAAATGCCAATGAATCCAGGATATACCGATCTGCTATTTTAGCCCTATTATTGGTGGCCTTAAATTCAATATGGACTAGTGGATTGGAAAATGGTGCGAAACTACCCTCCAAAGTCGTATAGGTATAAAAAGTCTCTTCAATAACATAATTGCTGAGTTTTTGTTGAATATTGTCCGACACAAGGTTCACCGTAGGCAAATAATCTGTGTTTTCATTCTCAATCTTAAACGCAAAACTACCCTTGTTTGCCGTATTGAAATCGGCTGCAAGTTTAAAAACCTGATCATTTATAGATAAATCAAAGGTCGGAATATAGATCTTATTGGATTTCAAATCAAGCACAGGATTCATTGAACCTGAAACTCTTGAATCTTTGAGGTAGCTTCCTTTCTCCAGGTTGAATCCCAATTGCTCAACAGCAGCCTCCAAATCCATTGAGGACGTAATCTTATCCTGCTCAAAATTAACTATTGATGATACTTTGTTCAGCTTAAATTGTATGGCTTTATTACGCGGAACGTTCTGAATATCAACGACAAAATCTTCAATGTCCAGATCCATTTTAAATGGCGCAAAAGGTTCGGGTGATTTCGCTTTGGGATGCTGGGTTTCTTTTTCGTAAATGGAATCAGAAAAGGTCTCTTTTTTGGTGATCGCAGTATATTTTGCGGTGTTTATTTCAACAGATTTTACCTGAATCTGGTTTTTTAAAAGACTCTTGACGAAGATATTAACATATGCATCCTCTATTTCTAAACGGGCTATTTTATTCTCAGTTGAGTCCAATAGCACCATATTTGTAATGTGGAATGCCGGATTTGAAAATCTGCCCCAGCTTTTCATGGTCATGTCTTCAAAACTCACGGTGCCCCTATGATTCTCTGAGATCGTATTTGCAATGAAGTTGGCAACCTCTTCTTTATGGCTCGTTACATAAAAGTAAGTTGCGAGGAACAGGATAGCCAGAATCACCAATAATCCGGAAACAAATTTTAAAAGTTTTTTAAGCATGAGACTCTTTCCTTAAGGTGAAGAAAGCAATAAATAAGCCTGGAATAAAATTAAGCATTTTTGAGTTGAGGGCTATATTGATTTTTGATAATAATTATGGCTCTTTGGTCCACAAGGAGACCTATCATTTAAAGCTTTTGAAATACCCTGAACCTAAAAATATTTTCGAGGACTCTTGTATCGCTATTGGAAAAGATTTCGGAAGTTTGAAGGACATAGTGCAATTCCAGGCGTAGATTTTCTGATACCTGATAAGACAGAGCGGTATCCCATCGAAAATTGTTCGCTATAATCTCAGTAACTCCGTTTCCAAACGCGAAAAACGGTTCCAGGCTTACAAATACGGTCCAGTTTTTTTCACCACCCATACCAAACTTTTCGGTACGGGTACCTAACAAATACCTGCCTCTGAAACTAAACTCATTGTTAATTTCACCGGCACTGAAATTAAAAAAACGCTGTTCCAGCCTTATACGGTGAATGAAATTGAAAGGCCCTAGCTTGGGACCCTTGAAATTGGCATCCTGGTAGATGCGGAATTCAAAAACGTTGCTGAAATTCCTGCTAAACGTATTAAAGGAAGCAAGACCAAAGGTTAGATTGAAGTAAGTCAAGACCTTGAAATTGATATTAGGCCTTATATAGATTATCTTGAAATTACCTTTATTTAAGGTAGTCCGGAACCCTAAATCTCCTCCAACGGTCCATTTATCATTTAAGGCTTTCCCAAAAGTGACATCCGTCCAGAATTCGGAATTGTTTTCATCAAGTTTTTCGATATCTTGAGGGAGGGTCACTTCAAGTCCTAAAATAAAGCACAGAATAAGACTCAGCAGGAATCTCATTCGGTAATATTCGTTACTAAAATTCATTACTTAGGCTGACTATATAATGCTCTGGAAGCAAATGATACTTTTTCGTTAGCGTTAGGCAGGACTTCTTTAATTAAATCTCTAATAGCTTTTTCAAAACTAAAAATACTAAAATGAAGCATTATTGAGGGTGATATAGCCAATTGCCGGGATATTTTTTATTGGAATAACGTTTTCGGGAATGCTCTACCAATTCATGTGGATCGGAATATGGAACATTTAATTGTATGATTTTTTTGATGAAATTACTCGAGTTGCAACAAATCCCGATTTAGCCATTTAAATGGTTAAATCTTAATAGTCTTTCCAAAAGTAATTTTATCCAAGCTTGATAATTACTTTTTTGGTACCTTACCTTTCAGCTTAGGTTATTTTATATTCCGTGTTTACAAATACAATAATTCCTGCGAGATAAAAACAACCTATTAACTATTTAAACAAATATTTATACAGTGATGGAGAATTCAACCAATTTTTACTCAGTTCCTGATGTAACTCAAGCAAGCGCTGATTGGATTCCGGCGTATCTTCCGGTTGCCAATAAACTTATGGTACAACACGGAGGAAAGTACCTGGCCGGAATAACCAGTCATGGACAGGTTGAAGGTGATGGCCTGGCAGCAGGTCTTGGTGTAATTATGCAGTGCCCCTCCAAAGAAGCTGCTAATTCTTTTATGACAGCAAAATTTGATTAGTATGCAAAAGAATAACAACTAAAGATAAAGATCATGAAAAAATTACTTTTTCTGTTTTCCCTTGTCCTGGTTTGTCAGGCAATAAATTCACAAGAAAAATATACGCCTTCTAAAGAGAATTTAGAAGCCCGGACTTGGTTTCAGGATGCTAAATTTGGCTTGTTCATTCACTGGGGGGTTTACAGTAATCTAGGTGATGCCGAATGGGTGATGCAAAATCAGGATATTACCGTAGATCGCTATGAACTATTACCCACCTTTTTCAATCCTATTGATTTTAATGCACAGGAAATCGTAGAAATGGCTAAAAAGGCCGGGATGAAATATATCACCATTACCACCAAGCATCATGATGGCTTTGCGATGTACGATTCCAAAGTTTCAGATTATAACATTGTTAAGGCTACACCTTATGGCAAAGATATTTTCAGAATGTTGGAACAGGAGTGCCAAAAGCAGGGGGTAAAATTATTTGCATACTATTCCCAGTTAGATTGGCACCACCAGGACTATTTTCCCCGTGGTTGGACCGCCAGGAAAACAGGAAGGCCGGAAGCCGGGGAATGGGGCGCCTATTTGGATTACCAAAATGCTCAAATAAAAGAACTTGCTGAAAATTATGACATCGCGGGGTTTTGGTTTGATGGCTGGTGGGATCAGGCACCGGAAAAAGAAGATTGGCACAAAGCTGTTGAATTTAGAATAGAGGGAATTGATTGGGAATTGGAAAGGACCTATAAAATGATTCACGATATTGATTCGAAATTATTAATTGGCAATAACCACCATGAACTTCCTTTTGAGGGTGAAGATTTTCAAATGTTCGAAAAAGACCTTCCGGGAAAGAATACAACCGGTTTTGGCGGGGCTGATATTGGAAAGCTGCCTTTGGAAACTTGCGAAACCATTAACCAATCGTGGGGCTTTAATTTACAGGATGACAGGCATAAATCTGTGCAGGAACTTATCAGCTATCTGGTAAAAGCGGCAGGAAACAATGCCAATTTTCTTTTGAATGTAGGACCTATGCCAAACGGTAAAGTCCAAAAAGAGCATATAGATATCTTAAAAGCTATGGGAGCCTGGTTGGCTGTTTATGGTGAGACCATTTATGGAACAAGACAAGGATTGGCCAGAGCTGATGATAAGGTTATTTCTACCCGAAGAGGAGATAAATTGTATCTGCATGTTCTGGAGGAAGCAGGTAATGAGTTACTTATTCCGGATTTTGATCTGAAAATTAAAAAAGCAATATATTTCAAAGATAAAACACCGATTAAGTTTGAATTGAAAAAACGAGAATTAAAACTCACAATACCCGAAGATAAAAAAGAAGCTATTGATACTGTAATCGAAATTACGCTCAAATAAAGTGGCTTTATTTCATCTATTTGGAATACAACTTTATGCGAATTTCTAATACCGACCAAGCTAGTTCCTTGATTTAAAAATTTTAGGACTGCCTATTCGGACTCTAATCGGTTCTGCGGTTTTCCAAATTTAAAAACCCTTTCTATTTCATTAATCTTGGCTATATTAGTAACCACTTCATCAGATTAACACCAACCATTATTCTATGAAAACCAAAATACCCTTTCTTTTATTCTTTTTTATTAGCTCATTCACAACTTTTTCACAGGTAGATTCTGCCGTATTTGATACTCTGAATTTCCGGTTTATAGGCCCTGAAGGCAACCGGGCTATCGCCATTGCAGGGGTTCCCGGAGATCCCATGATCAATTATATCGGTGCTGCATCCGGCGGACTATGGAAAACTACGGATGGCGGACTCAACTGGGATTCGGTTTTTGATGACCAGGATGTATCTTCTATTGGAGCCATTGCTATTACACCAACTAATCCCGATATTATTTGGGTGGGGACGGGGGAAACTTTTGTTATTCGACCTGCACATGCCATGGGGGATGGTATCTACAAATCTGAAGATGCCGGCAAGACCTGGAAAAATATGGGCCTTAAAAAAACCGGTAGAATTGGCCGTATCATTGTCCATCCCTCCAATCCGGATATTGTATATGCCGCGGCTCTGGGCCACACTTACGGTCCCCAAAAAGAACGGGGAGTTTATAAAACTACCGATGGAGGCAAGACCTGGAAACAAATATTCTTTGTGGATGAAGATACAGGGGCAGCTGAGTTGGCGATGGACCCTAAAAACCCTGACCGACTTCTGGTGGGGATGTGGTCTATACATATCAACACCTGGGGATTGCGAAGTGGCGGTCCCGGAGGAGGTGTATACAGATCTGTAGACGGAGGTGGATCCTGGGAGGCCCTCTCAAAAAAAGGGATTCCCGGTGGTGCTGAGAATCCCGTAGGTAAAACTGCTGTGGCCATTTCGCCTTCAGAACCGGATATTGTGTATGCTTTATTTGAGATCGATAGTCCCGCATTGTACAGATCCGAAGATTTTGGGAATACCTGGACACTGCAGACCCGGAACCACGATATTGCCGAGCGTGCACCTTATTATACCCGAATGGCTGTATCTCCCGGTGATCCCAACGAACTCTATTTTGCAAGTGTAAAGTTTTGCATCTCAAAAGATGCTGGTAAGACCGTTAAAGGAGGCTACAGTGCCGGGGGTGATAACCACGATATTTGGTTAGATCCGGGCAACCCGGATCGTATGATGGTGGCGCACGATGGTTGTGCCAGTATTACATTAAACCACGGCAAAAGTTATCAGCGTGTGGTACTGCCCATTGCACAGATGTATCATGTTTCCGTGGACGATCAGATTCCCTATAATGTCTACGGAAATCGCCAGGACGGTTATTCATATAAAGGGCCAAGCAATAGCAGACAGGGCTATATTCCGCTCGGTCTATGGAAAGGGGTAGGAGGCTGTGAAAGCGGTTTTGCCCAGCCCGATCCCTTTGATAATGACATTGTATGGTCTGGATGCTATGATGGCGGATTGCAGCGTTATAATTCTAAAACCGGCCATGCAAGAGACGTCCGCGTTTGGCCGGAAGCCGGATACGGTTGGGAGCCGGGCAAACTTAAGTACCGTTGGCACTGGAATTTTCCCATGGCATTTTCACCACATACAAAACACAGGGTTTATGTAGGCAGTCAGTTTGTGCATAAAAGCGATGATGACGGTCAAAGTTGGCAGGTGATTAGCCCGGATCTGACACTTAATGATAAGACCCATCAGCAAAATTCGGGGGGTATTGCTATTGATAATTTGATGACTTTTGATGGATCTGTTTTATTTAGTATCGCAGAATCAACATTAGAAGCCGGGCTAATCTGGACCGGAAGTAATGATGGCCAGGTGCAACTTACCAAGGATGGTGGCCAAAACTGGACCAACCTTACAGCTAATATTCCCGATCTTCCAAAATGGGGAACCATAGCAAATATTGAACCTTCAGTTTATGCCGAGGGAACAGCTTATATAACAGTAGATTTACACCAAATGGGTGACTTTGACCCCTATGTTTACAAAACAGAAGACTACGGCCAGACTTGGAAATTCATTAGTGGTTCCGTTCCTAAATCGGTTCACAGCTTTGCCCATGTTATCAAGGAAGACCCCAAACGCCAGGGAATGTTGTACCTGGGGGTAGATAATGGCCTATACATTTCTCATAATGACGGGGAGAATTGGATGCGACTAAAAAACAATCTTCCGCCTGCACCTGTTTACTGGCTGGAGATACAGGAGCGTTTTGATGACTTAGTGGTGGGTACTTATGGAAGAGGGTATTATATATTAGATAATATTTCACCCCTCCGTGAATTTGATGTTGATGCCCGCAATAAGGAAGCACATCTCTTTAGCCTCCGCCAGGCTTACCGTTTTCAGGAGCAGCAAAGTATTAAAACTGACGGACCGAGTATGAACTCCGGGGAAAACCCGGCCTATGGTGCAGATATCAATTATTATCTGAAAGACAGTACGGATCAAAATGTGGAAATACAAATAATAACACAGAATAATGAAATTGTTAGGACCCTGGAAGGAACGAAGCACCAGGGCGTAAACAGGGTAATGTGGGATCTGCGCTATGAACCAACCTACAAGCCAAAATTGCAGACTGCACCTCCCGGAAGACCATGGGTACAATTAAATGGGGAAGGATGGCGCCCTCTGGTTACCTGGGACCTTGACCTGATGCGCGGCCAATACGGCCCTAAAGTGGTTCCGGATATGTATAAGGTAAAGCTAATTGTTGGGGAGCAGGAATACATAAGGGAAGTAGAAGTCTTAAAAGATCCTACTACCGAAGGAACCCTTGAAGAAATTAAACAACAGGTAGCTTTTTCACTGGAACTGCGCGATGCAATAAATTTAGCGGTAACCATGATCAATGATATTGAGGAAATTCGCTCGGAACTTACGGAGGTCATACCCAAATTGAAGAAGAAGGGCGATATTGAAAAAGCAACACAATTGCAGGTCTTATCTGAATCAATAGCAGGGACACTCTACGATATTCAACTTACCGGAGCCAGGGAAGATGCGTTCAGGGCACCGATGAAACTTTATGGAAGACTGAGTGCCCTTGCCAGTGATATTACAGGAAACGGGGTAGATTTTAAGCCAACGGATCAGCAGCGGGAGGTGTATGAAATTTTTAATGAACGATTAGACGGTATCAACAAGAGGTTTACAAATTTTATGGAAGTAGAATTGAAAAAGCTGAATACGCAATTGAAAAAAAGTGAACTGCAAATTCAATTGGAGAAGAAGATAAAATCATAACCCAATGCTATAGTGCAAGGCACAACGCAAAAACTTACCGCAAAACCTCTTCAATTAATAGAATTATAGGAATTTGGTGCTTGGAATTTGTTTTTTCGATCCACTGGTGTTTCCTCTTCGCGTTAAATACCCTCTTTATTTTGTATTAAAAGTGGCTATTGATTTAGGAAAAAAATAATGGTTATAACTTTTAAAGTATAATTTAACCTGGTAATACTAATTCGGCCTGACCTACATCATTGGCATCCTCCATGTTGCTTCATAGTTTTGTTCTGTACCTTAAAAGAAATTAACTTAATACATGCAGATCATGAAAAATATATTTTTATTCCTGATAGTTGGCTTTTTTCTTCAGATGCCGGCCGTGTCTGAAGCACAGATATTGGGTAAACTAAAAAAGAAAGCCGAAAAGCAGGTTGAGAAGGAGGTCGAAAAAGCACTGGAAGGTGAACCAGAAGAACCTCAAGCAGAAGAGAAACAAACTAAAGAGGACCAACAGAAGCCTGAAGAAACTAAAGATGAACAGGTCGCCAGGCCTTGGTCTAAATACGATTTTGTACCTGGCGAAACCGTACTATTTGAAGACAATTTAGAAGGTGAGCAAAATGGTGAGTTTCCCTCACAGTGGGATTTAATTGATGGCTATGTTGAAAATGCCTTGTTTTCAGGTGAAAACGTGATTCGATTTCCCATCGAAAATTCCGGGGCCACCATTAAACCACTTATGAAAAAGGAAGGCGACTACCTTCCGGAGAAATTCACGATTGAATTTGATATGTATTTGTCCAGCAGGACAAGCAAGTACAGGGTTTACTTATGGGACAAAGGAAAATCAAATAGACGTCCGGATGGGTTACATGCCATAGAGGTGGGTTATGATCAGGAGGCCTCTTATCAGGGAGGTAAAATGCAGCGTAAATTACCGGAAGCATCACAAAAACCTTATCCACACTGGCGCCATGTGGCCATTTCATTCAATGTAAGGGCACTCAAAATATATATAGACCAGGACCGACTCGTTATGATCCCAAACGTAACGGGCAATCCTACTGCGTTAAGTATTCAAGCGAGCACCTACGATTTTGGTCAGACCGGGGATTATCCTACTATGATAAGAAATATACGTATAGCCGAGGGTGCCGTTAAACTATATGATCGTTTTATAACTGATGGGAAAATTGTTACTAATGGAATTAAATTTGATTCGGGAAAAGCTACTTTAAAACTCGAGTCAATGGGGGTAATTAATGAAATTGTGAAACTCATGACGGAACATCCGGAAATAAATTTCAGTGTTGAAGGACACACAGATAGTGATGGTGATGCACAGTTCAACATAGATTTATCTGAGCAGCGGGCAAATACCGTAATAAATGAATTAGTTGCCCGTGGTATTGATGGCAAAAGGATGGTTGCAAAAGGATTTGGAGAAGATGTACCGGTTGCAGACAATACTTCACCCGAAGGTAAAGCTAATAACAGAAGGGTAGAATTTGTGAAAATGGACGCTCCTAAAATCTAATTAAGAGTCTTAATACAGCAGGATGTAGCTTTTTTTTAAAAAAACCCACCGAACAGGTGGGTTTTGCTTTCTTTGGTGACCTGGCCGGTGTTAGGTCACCAAGTTTGACTTTTCCATCTACTGCATTCTTTTTTGATTTAATTTGAATGTGGGAGGTTTAACTTAGATCCTTGGTAATCTTAAACCCGCTTTCGGACATAATAACCACCTGTTCGTCCTTAAACTGTAGGAATACTTCATAAATGCCGTATCTTATATAAAACTTCCCCGGCGTCCCAGGCGTCATCAATTTATTACCGGCATATTACTCATTTCGAATAACCTATATTTTAACAGTGTAACCTTAAATTTCTAAATATGAAAACTATCAATCATTATCTGTCAAAAGTACTTTTGGGAGCAAGCATGCTGGCCATGATTTTGTTCGCCTATTCTTGTAGCCAGGAACCGGATCTGGAGGCGGATAACCTCACGGCGATACAGGGTAAATCCAAAAACATGGGTTTACAAATTTTAGCCGAAGGAGCTGCCCTTAAATCGGCGAATGGCATAGATATAGGGCCGGATGGGTATCTCTACATTGCCAATGTGCTGGGAGGGGAGATTGTCAAGATGGATAAAAACAGCGGCGAGATCCTCGAACGAATCACAGACGGTGTACAAAGTCCCGACGATCTTGTCTTTGGTCCCGATGAATCCCTCTACTGGACGGATATTTTAACCGGGGAAGTAGGACGGCGGACTCCCGGTGGCATGGTTACCAAACAACCTATGAACATGCCCGAAAATGCCCTGCCTGGTGTCAATCCAATCGCCTTCAACAACGAGGGTCGTTTGTTTGTGGCCCTTGATTTTCTGGGAGACGGGCTTTATGAGTTTAACCCCAATCTTGCAACTCCTCCCCGTCCGATTATCCAGGCCTCTGAGGCAAACCCTTTTCCACTGGGTTTTTTCAATTCCTTTGATTTTGGTCCGGACGACAGGCTTTATGGACCGTTGTTTGCAGCTAATTTAGTGATCGCAGTAGATGTGGGAGCTCCTGGTGATCTGCCCCTCACAGGCAGCTTACAAGATGGTTTTGGTGGTGCCGTTGAAATATTGGCCGGTTTTGGAGGGGAGTTCACTAACCCGGTAGCTGCGAAGTTTGGTCCCGATGGTTTATTATATGTCCTGGACCAGTCCAGCAAGTTATTTACCCTGGACGTGGAATCGGGTGACTTAACAGTAATTCTCCCGGACCTGGATCCGGCCATGGACAATATGGTTTTTGACGAAGATGGCACCCTTTATCTGACCAATGCAAACGAAGGTTGGGTTGCAAAACTAAAGCCAGGCGGGCAACTTCAAGAGATCAGCCCGGGTGGCATGGTCTCACCCCAGGGCGTGGCCGTGATAGGAGGGTCTGTTTTCGTGGGAGATCAATTCAGTATGAGAGCATTCAACAGGGCCAACGGAAAGCAGAAAAATACTTATAAGAGTGAGTTGGTCCCAGTGCCAGGGACACCCTCCCTAATATCTCCCATGAACCTTTCTGCAGACGGCAACAATGTGATGATTGCTTCCTGGTTCAGTGACGCCGTTCAGGTCTTTGACCCCCGCACTGAAAAAGTGCTGGAGGAATATTCCATTTCGGTACCCATTGATGCGGTTCGATTTAAGGATGATATTATCGTGTCAGCCCTTGGGGAGGGCGGGGTTATTTTCGCAAGTGATAAATCCATGATACTCGAAATTGACGGGGCCAACGTATTTGCCCCCGGTGGTTTGGTCACGGACGGGGAAACCCTATGGGTGGCAGATTGGGGCTCAGGTATTATATGGGAGATCAATTTTGACGGCAAGAGCCCCAGGGCTGAGGTACTCATTCCTCCAGGAGTGTTGAGTAACCCAGAAGGCCTGGCTTTGGATGAGAAAGGAAGGTTACTGGTCGTGGATACAGGAACATCGAGCCTCTTGCGCATCGACCTTAAGGATAATAACGCCGTGACCACGGTTGCAGATAACCTGAAACTCGGTGCTCCTGCCCTGCCTGGTTTTCCTCCCACCTTTACATTTGACGGGGTGGATGTGACCCCCTCAGGAGACATTTACCTTTCAGGAGCCGGCGCCAATGTGCTTTACAGAATTCCAAAAAACTAGGCTTCTTTAGTATTCGCAATTGTCGCTAAAAACCTTCGCGGTTGTTTTATGCCGATTCAATAATAACCATTCCAGGGCTAAGCTCTTGGGATGGTTTTTTTGTTTAAATTTATTTTCTAGGGGTGGCGGGATGGAATTTGGCCCCGATAGTCCCGATAGCTATCCGGAGGGGTGGAATTTGGAATTCATTGGGGAGCAGTGGCTGGGGTTGGCTCACTTTGTTCGCCTGACCCGGGCCGAACGACCGAGGAAGGTCCGGTGGACCTTTCGCAGTGAGGAGCCAGGCGGTGCGCTGGCCTTTTCAATGAGATTTTAGCGGCTGGGGTTAACTTCGCTGCACTCGTTGGACCCAGCCGCCCCGAGGTCCAAACCAAGATTGAGGTATTTAAGCAAAAGATAATTTTGAGAATTTTTATTTTGGAGTTTTATACCCAGCTGGGGTTGACTCCTTCTGGTCGTCTGACCCAGCGCTCCTGTGCTTCAAATGCAAAACCGCACAACTTGACTTTTATCATATCTTAGTATACCTTAACGAACGATATTCCGCATATTACCCAGGGAATTATTAAAACGAACTGAGTTAGCTTTATGAAAGGGTTTTTTGAAGAACTGAAAAATCGCAATGTCTACAAAGTGGCCACGGCATATGCCGTATCCAGTTGGCTTATCATGCAGGTGGTAAATACAATGGGAACCAATTTGGGATGGTCAAACGATATCGCTTCATGGACTACCAAGATTTTGATTGTAGGCTTCCCTATTGCCCTTGTGCTTGCCTGGGTCTACGAGTTAACACCACAGGGGTTAAAAAAAACGGGAACCGCACAGGCCGAGACCAGCGAAAACAAAAAAATGGGCCGCAGGCTGAATCAGTTTATCATCGGTGTCCTGGCTTTAGTCCTGTGTTTTTTGCTGATAGAACGCCTATTCTTTGCAGAAAGTAAAATCGATTTTGGCAAATCTGAAGCGTCTATAGCTGTCCTGCCCTTTAAAAATGACAGTCCGGATGAGAAGAATGTGTATTTCTGTGACGGAATTACAGAAGGAGTGCGGGACAACCTCTCCAGGGTTCCCAGCTTAAGCGTGATCTCCAGGACGTCAGTGGAACAATTCAGGGAGAATCCTTCTTCCGTTGCTGAAATCGCAAAAAAACTCGGAGTACAATATATCCTGGAAGGTAGCGTCCTGCGCCTGGAAGACCGTTCGATCATCCGGGCCCGACTGATCTATGCCCCAGAGGAGCGCAACATGTGGTCTGAGGAATTCGATCGGGAATTAGAAGATATTTTTTCAGTACTCGCTGAGGTAACAGCTCAGATTGCTCAAAAGTTAGAGAGAACCATAGCCCCGGAAGTGATGAAAAACATTGAATATGTACCCACCGATGACCTGATAGCATATGATTATTACTTGCAGGGCAGTGAGTATCTGAACAATTATGGACAAGGGGGGCATACCGAAAACTTGGAAAAGGCAGATTTGCTTTTTAAGTTGAGTCTGGATCGGGACAGCACTTTTGCCCAGGCCTATGTGCAACAGGCACGTATTTTCAGGGAGCAACATCAATTTGAATTTTTCAATAATGAAAGCCTGGTAGATAGTATGCTGCTGTTATGCAACAAGGCAATTTCACTGGATCCTAATTTGGCTGATGCCTATTGGCTAAGGGGCGCTTTTTATGATGATTTTTTATATGACCTCCCCAGGGCCAACGAAGATCTGAACAGGGCGCTCGAACTGAACCCGAATCATACCGGTGCCATTGTTCAATTGGCATGGTTAAATTTCGTCCATAACCGTGAAATAGTCAATGCCTTACGATTATTGAAGAAATTGGAGAAGCTGGACCGGTCCGAAAGCGGATTGCTTGGAACGTATATTTCGCTGGCGGAGTTATATTGGGACTTATGGGAACATGAAGAGGCGTTTCGCTATCTTGACAAGGCCATAGATATCAATCCTGGCCTGAATGGATTGAAAGCGTGGTTTTTGGTACAGCAGGGCAAAATAGAAGAAGCCATTGAGCTTATCGCTAATAGGGGAGATTCCCTGGGAAAATTCGCCGCCCTTGGTTTTTTCCACCTGCTATTAGAGGATTACGATGAGGCGCTGAGGTATTACGAGGCCTGGGAAAACGCAGCTAGGCGCGATGGGATAGAGCAGGTTTCCGAATTGCGGGATTGGCACAGGTACGGGCAAGTTCTGGTGGCTATGGATAAGGAGGCAGAAGGCATCGAGATGATGGAATATCAATTGGAGTTGAATAAGAAATTACTGCTCAATTTTCAACAGGCACATTCGGTCTATTATGAAGATGCCGGGATCTATGCTTTTCTCGGAAAAGAAGAACTGGCTTTGGAGTATTTGAGAAAATTTGATAGCATCAACCGTTGGGATGATGGTAAATTACATTTTATACAGAGGGATCCACAGTTCGACAACATTCGTGAGAACGAAGAATTCAAAGCCATCATCAAGAAAAGAATGGAGGAGATCAAAAGGGCCCGGGAAGAGGTTAGGAGATTGAAGGCCTCTGGAAAACTTTGATGCCATTATCTGATAAATCGGATAGGGTTTATTTCTGCCTTACTACGTAGTTTCACTTCTCTCAGGTACTGGCTGGAGGCCTGTGAAGGCCGCAGGCAGGTTCGTTCCTTGTAGTCGCGTGATGCTGAAGCCTTTAGTCAGCATGCGGACTTTGTATTATGGAAAGCGTAAGTACGCAGTGCTCCTGTCCTGCGTCCTGGCCGGGGTTGACTCCCGCTGGTCGTCTGACCCAGCGCCCCCAAGGTCCAAGAACAAAATCGCGCAAGCCATCGCTTGCTGTTTTATATTTCTTCGGAAAACCCAAGCGAGCTTGGATTTCCTTCAAAATAAAAAACCCACCAAATTGGTGGGTTTTGCTCTCTCTGGTGACCTGGCTGGGGCTTACCGTAGTATGGCGCTTTTGCGCCAAATACGGCATAGACTTCTCGCCCCAATTTTATTTCATAAAAAAATCCTGACGTTGTTGTCAGGATTTCCATATCACTTTGTGACCTGGCTGGGGCTTACCGCAGTATGTCGCTTTTGCGCCAAATACGGCATGGACTTCTCGCCCCAATTTTATTTCATAAAAAAATCCTGACGTTGTTGTCAGGATTTCCATATCAC